>NZ_JBHYRN010000010.1:131603-188164 GCF_042749305.1 Nocardia sp. NPDC058705
CCTCTTCTCCTTCTCGCTCTTTGTTTGGTTGTTGGTTGGTTTTTTTTTTTTGTATATCCGCCGGGGCTAATCCCGGGGCCCGTCTCCGGTTTTGGGCCGGCGCGCCGAGGTGTGAGGTCGGGGTCGAGGTGATTCCCCTCGGATCAGTGATGACGGCCGTGGCCGGGCTGGGGAGCGGTGAGGGTGAATGCTGCGGTTCGGACTACTTCGTTGTGTTCGAAGTCGAGGAACAGGCGGTAAGTTCCGGGGCCGGGAACCGCTGTGTGGAAGGTGATTTCGGGGCCCGCGGGCGTGATTCCATCGCCGGGTTCGCCGTTGGGGTGGACATGGACGTAGGCGAGGTCGCCGGCGCGCAGGATCACGAGGTGGCCGAAAGCTGCCAGGTAGGGCTGTAGATCTGTCACCGGCTCGCCGTCTTTGCGTACGGTGAGCGTCAGTAGATCTCCCTCGGCGCGCAACTCGCCGTCCACGGTCACCTCGTAGCCGTCCACCTCGGTGACGCGGTTCACTGGCGGAACCGGTTGTGGCGCATAGTGTCCCGAGATCGCCAGGTCGGCGCCGAGGGTGACGGTGCGGCCGAGTGCGCGGGGGGCGATGTCGGTGAAGACCCGGTAGGCCCCGGCTTCGGGCAGATCCAGCTGGATCACCCACGTGCCGTCCGATTCTAGTCGCGGGTGTACGTGCCAGAAGCCGGTCAACTCCCGCCGCGCCACGATCAGGTGCAGTTCCCGGTCGTGAATCGTGTCGAACTCGGTCACCGCCGACCCGTCCGGTCCGAGGATTCGGAACCGGAAGTCGATCCGGCCGGGCTCGGCGATCGTGGTGTCGAGGTCGAGGGTGTACCCGTCCTGCGAAATCTGTAGTCCCCCAGGCAAACCCGCCCCGTGCCCGGCATGCGCACCGCCGTGTTCGCCGTGACCTGCGTGCGCCTCGAGCGTGGTGACACTGCCGGTGGCGTGATGGCGCTCGTGATCATGGTGTGCCGCATGCCCATTGGCATCGAATCCGGTGGCGGCGTGGTTCAGGTGATTGTCGGTGGCTGTGTGCTCGACCGTGTCGGTGGTGTGGTGGGCGTGGGCGTTGGTGGTCATCGTTTCGCCTCTCTCGGATCGCTCTGCGTTGATACGAACATATACCCCATGGGGGTATTCAGTAAAGAGGAATGTCCGCGTGAGCTACATCACTGATATCTCTGATGGACGGCGCGGAGAATCTGTCCGCCCGCGAGCCGAGCAGGGGTGATCTACCTGGTCGAACGGGATCAGGCGGAGAGTTCGAGATCCGTCGCGACGAAGTTGTCGTACCGCGCCCAGATCACGTCGACCAACGCGGCGTGCGCCCCGATGACGTCGGCATGGACGACCTCGGGGGCGGTGGCGACCAACCGGTCGGTGAGCAGCCCCGGCGCCAGGAACCACGGCGCGACCACGATGCGTTCGGCTCCGCGCGTCAGCAGACGCTCGACGGCCCGCGAAACACCGGGTTCGACTGTGGCGAAGCAGATTTCGGCGGGGCATCCGGTCAGGGTCGCCAGTCGTCGCGCCACCACTGCGGTCCGTCGATTGGCCGCGGCATCGAGGGAACCGACAGCGGCAACGGCGATTCCCAGCATCGGATCGCCCGACGATCCACTCGCAGGTGTCACCACGCTCAGCGGTGCGAGACCGGAAGGAACTGTCACCGGGGCCAGGGGGTCGGTGACAGTCGAGCGATTCAGCGGGTCGCGACCGGAAGGAGTGGCCGCCGGGAACGGAGAGTGGGTAGCAGTCGGGAGACCGCCCGGCAGGTCGAGTCGGTCGCAGGTCGGCGGCGGGAGGTCCGTGGCCGATGAGCCCCGAGCGCCAGCGGCCGACGCGATCAGCTGAGCCGGGCGGTGCGCGGTCGCGACTCGGTCGGCGAGGGCCGAGATGAGCAGGGGGTCGGGGCCGAGAACCGCTGCTTGGGTGAGGCGCAGGTGAGGATGGCGCCGGGTGGCGTCGGCCAGCAGGGCGGGCAGGTCGACGCGGGCGTGGAAAGCGTTGCCCAGCAACAGGGGAACGACGATCACGTCGACGTGACCCTGGGCGGCGAGGTCGTCGACCACCTCGTCGACAGAGGGTTCACTCAAATCCAGAAATGCGAGACGGACACAGCTGTCCGGCCGAGCAGCGGCCACTTCGGCGACTACCGCCGCCATCGTCGCGGCCGAGCGCGGATCACGACTGCCGTGGGCGACCGCGATCAACGCGGGCCCACCACCGCCGCGCGGCACCGAAACGGCACCACGCGGCGGGGCGGGCAGGCGATACATCAGACCGCGGTACCGACCTCGACCGAAGTCAGCACGTCGCCGACCAGGCCGGCCGCGAGGGTGTTGCCACCGGCGGGGTCGATCAGCAGGAACGAGCCGGTGTGCCGGTTGGTGCGGTAATCGTCAGCCGGGATCGGCTCGGCCAGCCGCAGCGACACGCGACCGATGTCGTTGAGCTCCAACGACTCCGGGCTCGGCTGCGCGGTCAGCGTCTGCTCGTCGAACCGCTCCACGAGCGCGCCGACGATGGCCTGGGTGGTCTTGGCGCCGTGCTTGAGCAGCAGGCGAGCGCCGGGACGCAGACCCTTGTCGCCGAGCCAGCAGACGGTCGCGTCGAAGGTGTCGATCGACTCCGGTGCGTCGTGCACCGAGGCGATGATGTCGCCGCGCGAGATATCGACCTCGTCGGCCAGGATCAGCGTCACGCTGCGCCCGACCTGCGCGACGGCCAGTTCACCGTCGGGGGTGTCGATGCGCTCGACCGTGGTCTTCTTGCCCGAGGGCAGCACCACGATCTCGTCACCGGGCGAGACCGAACCGGCCGCGATCTGACCAGCGTAACCCCGGTAATCGGGGTATTCGGCGGTGCGCGGACGGATCACGTACTGCACGGGGAAGCGCAGACCCAGCGCGTGCGTGCCGGTCGAATCAGCATCGGTCGGAACCGATTCCAGGTGCTCGATCAGCGAGGGGCCGTCGTAGTACGGGGTGTTCTCGGAGCGGCTGGCGATATTGTCGCCGTGCAGCGCCGAGACCGGGATCTCGATGACGTCCTCGCTGGCCCAGCCCAGCTTCGAGGTGAGCTCGTTGAACTCGGCGGAGATCTCGGCGAACACCTCGGCCGGGTTGTCGACCAGGTCGATCTTGTTCACCGCGAGCACCAGCCGCGGCACACCGAGCAGCGCGAGCACCGCGGCATGACGACGGGTCTGCTCGATGACACCCTTGCGCGCATCGGTCAGCAGGATCACCAGCTGCGCGGTGGACGCACCCGAGACCGTGTTGCGCGTGTACTGCACGTGCCCCGGGGTATCGGCGAGCACGAAAGACCGCTTGGGCGTAGCGAAGTAGCGGTACGCCACATCGATGGTGATGCCCTGCTCACGCTCGGCACGCAGGCCGTCGACGAGCAGCGACAGGTCCGGCGTCGACAGCCCACGGTCGACCGAGGCGCGAGTGACCGCGTCGATCTGATCGGCCAGCACGGACTTCGTGTCGTAGAGCAACCGTCCGACCAGCGTTGACTTGCCGTCGTCGACAGAACCGGCGGTGGCCAGCCTCAATAGGTCGGACATCAGAAATAACCCTCTCGCTTGCGGTCTTCCATGGCGGCTTCGGACACACGGTCGTCGCCACGAGTAGCGCCACGCTCAGTAAGTCGTGAGGCCGCGACCTCGGCCAGGATGGCCTGGTTGTCGGCGGCGTCGGAGATGATGGCGCCGGTGGTGGAACCGTCGCCGACGGTGCGGTAGCGCACCGAACGGGTCTCGAGGACCTCGTTCTCGTTCGGGCCACCCCACACGCCGGGCGTCATCCACATGCCGTCGCGCGAGTACACCGGACGCTCGTGCGCGTAGTAGATCGACGCCAGGTCGATGTCCTCGCGGGCGATGTAGCGCCAGATGTCGAGCTCGGTCCAGTTGCTCAGCGGGAACACCCGCACGTGCTCACCGGGAGCGTGCTTGCCGTTGTAGAGGTTCCACAGCTCGGGACGCTGCCGCTTCGGATCCCACTGCCCGAAGGCATTGCGCAGCGAGAAGATCCGCTCCTTGGCGCGCGAACGCTCCTCGTCGCGACGGCCGCCGCCGAAGACCGCGTCGAAGCGGTGCTCGGTGATGGCGTCGAGCAGCGGCACGGTCTGCAACGGGTTGCGAATGCCGTCGGGGCGCTCGGTCAGGCGGCCGTCGGCCAGGTACTCCTCGACCGAGGCCACGTGCAGGCGAAGGCCGTAGCGTTCCACGATCTTGTCGCGGAACTCGAGCACCTCGTCGAGGTTGTGCCCGGTGTCCACGTGCAGCAGCGTGAACGGCAGCGGCGCGGGCCAGAAGGCCTTGAGCGCCAGGTGCAGCAGGACGGTGGAGTCCTTGCCGCCGGAGAACAGGATCACCGGGCGCTCGAATTCGCCCGCGACCTCACGGAAGATGTGGATCGCCTCGGATTCCAGCGCCGCGAGGGTGTCGAACTCGGACAGGCCGAGTTCGCGTTCGGTGGTGTTGGTACTCACAGGCTCACTCCCAGTGGTGGTGATGGTCATGATTGGTGCAATCCGCACTCGGTCTTGGCGATACCGGCCCAGCGGCCGCTGCGCGGATCGGACCCCGGCTCGGGCTTGCGCGTGCACGGTGCGCAGCCGATGGACGGGTAACCCTCCTCCACCAGGGGATTGACGAGGATGCCGTTGGCCTCGATGTAGGCGGCCATCTCCTCGTCGGACCACGGTGCGATCGGGTTGATCTTCACCAGGCCGAAGGCTTCGTCGAACGAGATCAGCGGCGCGTTGGCGCGGGTGGGCGCCTCGACGCGGCGGATGCCGGTGATCCACGCGTTGTAGCCGCTCAGCGACTTCTTCAGGGGCACGACCTTGCGCAGCCGGCAGCATTCGGCGGCGTCACGGGCGAACAGATCCTTGCCCAGCAGTTCGTCCTGCTCGGCGACACTGGCCTCGGGACGCACGTTGATCACGTTCACGCCGTACACGGCCTCGACCGCGTCGCGGGTGCCGATGGTCTCGGCGAAGTGGTAGCCGGTGTCGAGGAACAGCACGTCCACGCCGGGGCGGGTCTGCGCGGCCAGGTGGACCAGCGCACCGTCCTGCATGTTCGACGCGACGATGTAGTTGTTGCCGAAAGTGCGGTCCGTCCAGGCGATCAGGTCGGCGGGCGAGGCGTCGGGGCCGAGTTCGGCCGCGCCCTGCTCGGCGAGCGCGCGCAGTTCGTCTTCGGACAGTTTCGCCGCGAGATTCGTTGTCACAGTGGGGATCTCCTCATCGACTATCGGAGGTCGGCTTCATCGGCGCGAACAGCCCACACCGCGAAACGTTCACCGGATTCCCGGTTCTTGACGAAGTTGCGCACCACGCGCTCGATGTAGTCACCGAGCTCGACACTGGTCACCTTGTGCTGGCGCAACTTCCGGCCGAACGCACTGTCCAGGCCGAGGCTGCCTCCCAGGTGAACCTGGAAACCCTCCACCTGATTCCCGGTGCCGTCGTCGACGAGCTGGCCCTTGAAGCCGATATCGGCGATCTGGGACCGGCCGCACGAGTTCGGGCACCCGTTGATGTTGATGGTGATCGGCACGTCGAGTTCGGCGTTGATGTCGGCGAGGCGCTGCTCGAGTTCGGGTGCGAGCACCTGTGAACGCTTGCGGGTCTCGACGAAGGAGAGCTTGCAGAACTCGATCCCGCTGCAGGCGAGGAGGTTTCGGCGCCACACCGACGGACGGGCCTGCAGGCCGAGCGGTTCGAGCTCGTCGATCAGCGCGTCGACCTGGTCGTCGGCGATGTCGAGGACGATCAGCTTCTGGTACGGGGTGAAGCGGATGCGGTCGGAGCCGTACTTCTCGGCAGCGTCGGCGACCTTGCTCAGGATGGTGCCCGAGACACGACCGGCGATGGGGGAGAAGCCCACGGAGTTCAGACCGTTGCGCAGCTTCTGCACGCCGACGTGGTCGATGGGCTTGGCGGGCTGTTCGGGGGCAGGGCCGTCGATGAGCTTGCGCTTCAGGTACTCGGTCTCGAGCACTTCACGGAACTTCTCGATGCCCCAGTCCTTGATCAGGAACTTCAGGCGGGCCTTGGTGCGCAGACGGCGGTAGCCGTAATCGCGGTAGAGCGCGACGACCGCTTCCCACACATCGGGCACCTCGTCGAGCGGCACGAACGCGCCGACTCGCTGGGCCAGCATCGGGTTGGTCGACAGACCGCCACCGACCCACAGGTCCAGACCCGGGCCGTGCTCGGGATGGTTCACGCCGACGAAGGCGATGTCGTTGATCTCGTGCACCACGTCCTGCTGGCCCGAGATCGCGGTCTTGAACTTGCGGGGAAGGTTGGAGTACTCCTTCTTCCCGATGTAGCGCTTGACGATCTCGTCGATCGCCGGAGTCGGGTCGATGATCTCGTCGAGCGACTCACCGGCCAGCGGCGAACCGAGGATCACGCGCGGGCAGTCGCCGCACGCCTCGGTGGTGTGCAGGCCGACCGATTCGAGGCGGCGCCAGATCTCCGGGACGTCCTCGACCTCGATCCAGTGGTACTGGACGTTCTCGCGGTCGGACAGGTCGGCGGTGTCGCGACCGAACTCGGTGGAGATGCCACCGATGGTGCGCAGCTGGGCGGCACTGAGCGCGCCTGCGTCGCAACGGACCCGCATCATGAAGTACTTGGCTTCGAGCAGGTCGATGTTGTCATCGTCGGTGTAGGTGCCGTCGTAGCCCTCTTCACGCTGGGTGTAGAGACCCCACCAGCGGAAACGGCCACGCAGGTCGGCCTTGTCGATCGAGTCGAAGCCGCCCTTGGCATAGATGTTCTCGATGCGCGAACGCACGTTGAGCGGGTTGTCGTCCTTCTTGGACTGCTCGTTGGGGTTCAGCGGCTCGCGGTAGCCGAGGGCCCACTGGCCTTCGGAACGGCGGCGGACCGGCTTGCCGGTGCGGGCGCGCGGCGCGACCGGTGCCTCGGCGGTGGGCCGGACGGGGCGCTTGGCTGCGTTGGCCTGCTCGGTCGAACCGGCGTCGGTGCTCGACGTCATGTGGGGTCGCTCCTGCGGGGTGGTGGGTCCGTACTGAAGGCGCGAGGGGCTGGCTCGCGTCAGGGAGTCAGCGGGCCGATGAAAGTCGAAGGCACCGGGGGATACCCGGGCGTGGACGCCGCTGCGCTACCGGTGGAAACCGGGCCGACAACAGGCGCTACAGACACGCTGGAAGTCGACGTGGCGACGGGCCACGAGTCGTACTCCAGTTGCGTGCATGTGCCTATTGTGCCACGTCAACCGGGTCGTTCCGACCGCAAGGAGATATTTCCCGCACTTTTGGGGGAAATTCCCTGGACGCTCGTCCCGTTCTGTGACGGGGGTCATAGGACGCCGTACGAAGGCGACCCGTGATACGCACGCCGGTGCGCGTGTGCGGTGCGGCACAGCGGATTGACCTGGATCCTTGTTGAGGTTGCACAGTGATGGCATGAGCAACGACGCCACCGTCACGGGCCAGACCCCCACCGACCTCGACACCGAACTCGCGGCCATCCGCGCCGTCGTGGACACCATCGCGCACGCCCAGGCCAACGAACTGGCCGAGGAATTCGTCGCGGTCTTCCGCGAAGACGCGATCTGGACCACCGGCCACGGCAAGCGCCTGTTCGGCCGCCCGGCCATCGCCGAGTTCACCGCGCAGGTACTGCCCGGCGCCACGACCCACGGCTCCGCGACCTACGAGGTCGAACACGTCCTGTTCCTGCGGCCCGATGTCGCCGCCGTGAAGATCCGGCAGAGCTACTTCACCCTCGACGGCGAGCTGTCCGGCCAGGGCACCCCGATGTACGTGATGACCAAGGAAGACGGCGCCTGGGTACTCACCGCCAACCAGAACACCCCCGTGGTGCCGGACTGACTTTTTCGGTTCGGCGAAGGGGCCGGGCGGGGCGGTCGCACCGCGCCCGGGGAGACTGGAGGGGTGACTACCAGCGCTGCTTCCGGGGCTTCCGGCGTGACACCTGCCGACGCCGATCGGCCGGTGCTGCGCGATTTCGGAGGCGGCGCGTTCGGCGTGTACGTGCACGTGCCGTTCTGTGCAACCCGCTGCGGTTACTGCGACTTCAACACCTATACGGCGGGGGAGCTGGGGACTTCGGCCTCGCCCCAGTCGTGGCTCGAGGCGCTGCGCGGTGAGCTGGCGACCGCCGCTGTCGAGTTCGGTGCCCTGCCGAGCGCAACCCCCGAGGTGTCGACGATCTTCGTCGGCGGCGGAACCCCGTCGCTGCTCGGCGGTGACGGGCTGGCCTCGGTGCTCGACGCCGTGCGCGCGAACTTCACGCTGGCGCCCGATGCCGAGGTGACCACCGAATCCAATCCGGAATCGACGTCGCCGGAGTTCTTCGAGCGGTTGCGCGCGGCCGGCTACACCCGGATCTCGCTCGGCATGCAGTCCGCCGCACAGCATGTGCTGAAGGTGCTCGACCGCACGCATACCCCGGGCCGCGCGGTCGCCGCGGCGAAAGAAGCGCGCACGGCGGGGTTCGAGCACGTGAACCTCGATCTGATCTACGGCACGCCCGGCGAGACCGATGCCGATCTCGATCTGAGCCTGGACGCCGTGCTGGCCGCCGGTGTCGATCATGTGTCCGCCTACTCTCTGATCGTCGAAGATGGAACTGCCTTGGCGCGCAAGGTTCGTCGCGGTGAGCTCCCTGCTCCCGACGACGATGTGCTCGCCGCCCGATACGAGCGCATCGACGCCCGTCTCGCCGATGCCGGTCTGTCCTGGTACGAGGTTTCCAACTGGGCCGCCGACGATTCCGCGCGCTGCCGCCACAACCTCGGCTACTGGGACGGCGGCGACTGGCTCGGCGCCGGCCCCGGCGCCCACAGCCACGTCGGCGGTGTCCGCTGGTGGAACGTCAAGCACCCCGCCCGCTACGCCGACCGCGTCGCCCTCGGCGGCCTACCCGCCGCGGGCTGGGAAGCCCTCACCGACGACGAGCGCTACACCGAACACCTCATGCTCACCGTCCGCCTGCGCACCGGCCTTCCCCTCGCCGACCTGGCCCCGTCGGCGACCCCAGTCCTCGACCGCGTCCTCGCCGAGGGCCTCGCCCACATCACCGACAACAACCTGGTCCTCACCGACCGAGGCCGCCTCCTCGCCGACGGCATCGTCCGCGATCTACTGACCTGACCGCCGCTGTACGCGTTCGCGAACACCACGAGAATCCGGCTGACGAGCCGATGACCGGGTGGGCCGCGAACAATGCCCGATACAGCTCCCCGCACGGGCTCTCGTATTACGCAATGGTGGTGACGCGATCCCCACTGACGCCCTGTTCCGCGATAGCCGTCGACGGGTTCGAATCGCGCGGGTGGTGATGTCATCGTGATCTGAATTTCGAGACTTTTTCGGCTTGGGATCGAAGACAAAGAATGCCCGGTCATCGTGGTGTATTCGACCAATGCACACCTGGTGGGAGGCCTGCAGCAGTGGGGTGCTCTAAGGGTATGTTCGGTGGGTTCGGGGTGGAAGATAACGATTAGGGGCGTAGGCTTCGATTCGATCCTAGGGAGTTATATGTCCACCGAACGGCACATCACCCTCGTCCACGAGCAGAGCGAATTCGCCGAAGCGCGCTCTGCCGAGAAGGCGGAGAACGCTCGTCAGTGCGCGGTCGCCGCGCGGACGGTCGCCTCGCACTCGAACGACGCCGAAGACTGCACGTCGCTGCTGGCGATGCTCGGTCTCGACGCCCTCGCGGGCAAGGAAGTCGGCGCCCCCGACTCCGCCGCCCGCTGTGGCGCAGCTGCCCGCGTCTGATCCGGCACCGGCCGCCCGTCACGGGCGGCCACCGCCGAGCCCTTCGCCGACCCGCTGACCTCACCGTCAGCCCGGGTCGCCGTCGAGTGCTACGCACCGGGCAAGCCATCATCTTCACCACCGATCACCCCACCGGCCACCGCCGGTCGCTGACGGCCGAGCAGTTCCTCGCCGTTCGCGAGCGTGATCAAGTACTCCGGTAGATCGCGCGCGGCATCCTCGCCCGGCGAGCATGTCGTCGGTGCTGCTCCGACGCAGTGAAAGTAGCGATCGACCAACCGGCCTGCGGTGTGCGCTGCTGACGGATTCGCACCGATAACCGACCCCGCTGTGCCGGGACCACCGTGCGCGACCCCTGGCCGCTGCGCATCGTTCGGACCCGACGCGTGGTAGCGCGAGCCACCATCCGACGTCCGATCACCGGTACCCCAAATGCCCGCCGCGGGCGATGACAGTCCGGTGTACGGGCTTGTCGACGCACTGCGCCCGGCCGAGGTGGTCGACGGATCGATAGCCGCGGCGGAATTCCCCCACACCGGTGTGACCGAACCTGCACCTGCCGGGCCCGATATGCCGGTGCCACCCGGCGACGCCATCGCTCCGGTCGCACCGATGGGCGTCGAGGTCACCGCCGTCGCGCTGCCCGGCTGCGCTACTCCGGCCGCGATGGCACGGTCCGGCGGCGCAGACGCCGGCACTGTGCCGCCACCGTGCTCGCTTGCCTCCTCCACAGCGCCACCGTCAAGGTCGGCAGACAACGCCGTTGCGTCGCCATCGAAGCTCGTCGCCTCGCGGTCGGGCTCCGCCTCGCCACCGTCAGGTTCCGTCAGCTCGCGGTCAGGCTTGACGGCGTCGTCCGCGAACGTATCCGCACCGGGAGGCGGATCCTCGGTGCCGTGCACGCCGAGCCCTGCCGATACTGCGTCGGCCGAATCCGCGAGAGCTGAGTCTTCCCCGACTGCGCCGGACCCGATCGGCCCGACCTCCGCGGATCCGTCCGAATCGACCGCTGCCGGTCCACGCCTTTCGCCCGTCGATCGCCCGGCTTCGTCGCTGGAAAGCCGTCGATCGCCGGCTTCGCCCACTGCACCGAAACATCGAGTCGGCATGGGCAGCAACGGAATACGGTCGATCAGCTCACCGAACGGCATCACATATCGCCGCCGCATCTGCGCCCGCGCGTCCTCCTCCGCAGCCGACGACGCACCGTGCTCCGCGGCCGAACCCACGTCCTGCAGCATGCCGCTCACCGACAACGCCGACCCAGTGTTGTACGCCATATTGCCGGCCGACAACGCCGACCCCGCGATGTGCGTCATGCTGCCCGTCGACAACACCGAACCCGTCCCGTGCCCGGTCGCCGACACCGCGTCGACCACCCGCGTAGACGCGCCCACCTCGGCGGCAACCAGTGGCGGAATCGCGTACTTGGTCGCCACGATCGCCTCGGCCGCAGACCGAACGACCTCCGGCAACTTCTCCAGCGCCACACCCAATTCGCGCGCCTGCGCAATATGAGCGTCGACCGCGGACCTCGCCGCCGAGCCACCCGCACTCGACCAAGCCTGCGCGAGCGACTCGCCCACCGCGTCCTGGAAAGCCCGCAATCCCTCGTCCCACCACCGCGCGATCTGTTCGAACAACTCAGCCTGCGCAACTGCGTCGGTCACCTCGAGCGGCGTGAATGCCGCGACGATCTCCCGGTGTCGCCACGAGTGCGTGTTCTCCCCACCGCCGGGAACACCCCATTGCGTCGGGCTCGGCTTCTCGCGTCCGGTCATGCCGACACCGAAGGCGATGGAAGAGATTGTCCCGCAGTTGATTCCACCGAACTGAGCTGAAAGCCCCACTCTTCGTCGGCTTGCACGATCCGATCACGCGCGTCGCGCAATATCCGCCGAATATCCTCGACAATCCGCGAATGCGCATCCAGCGCGGTGACGACGCTGTTCTCCGGCGCCCCTGCCAGACAACGCAATCGCGTCACCAACGTGGCAGCGGATATCAGCCGCGCATTGCCCTCACCGAGCCCCCACTGCGTGTGATCGCCGATCCCGACGGCAAGCGCCCGAATCCGCGTGATCGCCCGCAGGAATTCGTCACACGCATCATCGATCCCCGCGAACTCCGCCGGCCGCACCGCGAGTGCACCCGACCCGAGATTCCACGTTTCGCCACTCGAATGCGCCACAGTTGCCCCCTCGATGCTTGAAAAGTGCTGGTAAACCCCCTGATTCGATTCCGAACCTACGCTGACCACCCGGACCTCGACAACCCCCGATATCCCATCTGTGGATAACTCGGGCCTGTGGATAACTTTCCACCGACCCGCACTGAGCCGACACCGTGAACGCCGCCCCCGAAGCGGGAATTCCCCCACATGACAGTTCGATGCCGGACGACCTTGCGGTCCGGCGATCGGGATCAAGACAATTAGACTGGACAACAAGACGCCCCGAGCGTCGGCGTGCAACCCTGTGCCAACGGGTAGGCATGACATACCGGGCACGAGCGAGGAAGGTGGGGTCGATGGCGTCGAGTACCGAGGATCGGCGTTTCGAGGTCCTGCGAGCGATCGTCGCGGATTACGTCGCCACCAAGGAACCGATCGGCTCCAAGTCTCTCGTGGAGCGGCACAACCTGGGCGTTTCCAGCGCCACCATCCGCAACGACATGGCGGTGCTGGAGGCTGAGGGCTACATCACCCAGCCGCATACGAGCTCGGGCCGCATCCCCACCGACAAGGGCTATCGCGAGTTCGTAGACCGGATCGCCGAGGTGAAACCGCTCTCCGGTGCCGAGCGCCGGGCGATCATGGAATTCCTCGAATCCGGCGTCGACCTCGATGATGTCCTGCGCCGTGGCGTGCGCCTGCTGGCCCAGCTCACCCGCCAGGTCGCCGTCGTGCAGTACCCCACGGTCTCGGCCTCGATCGTGCGCCACATCGAAGTCGTCGCGCTCAATCCGGCCAAGCTGCTGCTGGTGGTGATCACCGACACCGGCCGCGTCGACCAGCGCATCGTCGACCTGGGCGCGGTGATCTCCGACGAGGACCTCGCGGCCGTGCGCGGTGTCCTCGGCAACGCGATGGACGGCAAACTGCTGTCGGTGGCCAGCGCCTCGGTGGCGGGCGTGCCCGAACGCGCACCGGCCAAGATCCGCGACGTGCTGGTCCGGGTCTCCACCGTCCTGGTGGAGACGCTGGTCGAACACCCCGAAGAACGCCTGGTGCTCGGCGGCACCGCCAACCTCACCCGCAATGTCGCCGATTTCGGCTTCCCGGGCTCCCTGCGCAGCGTGCTGGAAGCCCTGGAAGAGCAGGTCATCGTGCTCAAACTGCTCGCCGCCGCGCAGCAGCCGGGCCAGGTGATGGTGCAGATCGGCGAGGAGACCCAGGTCGAGCAGATCCGTGGCGCCTCGGTGGTCTCCACCGGCTACGGCGCGGCGGGCGCCGTACTGGGCGGTATGGGTGTGCTCGGCCCGACCCGGATGGACTACCCCGGCACCATGGCGTCGGTCGCGACCGTCGCCCGCTATATCGGCGAGGTGCTCGCCGAAAGGTGAAGCCAGCTCGGGAACCACGAGTACCGGACTGTTAAGGTCGAGACTTCGGCCGGTAAAGTTGAGTGGATTCGACTAAAGGATGCGCCCGGCGCTCGGCCGGCCCACACCGACCAAGGACTAGAGAACTCACGTGGCACGGGATTACTACGGACTGCTCGGCGTCGGCAAGAACGCCACCGACCAGGAGCTCAAGCGCGCCTACCGCAAGCTGGCACGCGAACTGCACCCCGATGTGAACCCGGACGAGGGTGCGCAGACCCGCTTCAAGGAAGTCTCCACCGCCTACGAGGTGCTGACCGACCCCGAGAAGCGCCGGATCGTGGACCTCGGGGGAGACCCGCTCGAAAACGGCGGCGGCGGAGCAGGATTCAACGGCGCGGGCTTCGGCGGCCTCGGCGATGTCTTCGAGGCCTTCTTCGGCGGGATGAGCGGCCAGGGCGGTGGCCAGCGCAAGCCGCGCGGTCGCGTGCAGCCCGGCGCCGACTCGCTGATCCGCACCCGGCTGAGCCTGGCCGAATGCGCGGTCGGCGTCACCAAGCACCTGACCGTCGACACCGCGATCCTCTGCGATGTCTGCGTCGGCTCTGGCACCAACGGCAACTCCAAGCCGGTCCGCTGCGAGACCTGCGACGGCGCCGGTGAAGTGCAGTCGGTGCAGCGCTCGTTCCTGGGCCAGGTACTCACTTCGCGTCCCTGCCCCACCTGCCGTGGTGCGGGCGAGACCATCCCCGACCCCTGCGGCAAGTGCGGAGGCGACGGCCGCGTGCGCGCTCGTCGTGAGATCGCCGCGCCGATCCCGGCCGGTGTCGCCAGCGGCATGCGGGTTCGCCTGGCCGCCCAAGGCGAGGTCGGCCCCGGTGGCGGCCACGCCGGTGACCTCTACGTCGAGGTCGTCGAGCAGCCCCACGACACCTTCGTGCGCGACGGCGACGACCTGCACTGCACGGTCCGGGTGCCGATGGTCGACGCGATCCTCGGCACCACCGTGGTCGTCGACACCAT
This sequence comes from Nocardia sp. NPDC058705, assembly GCF_042749305.1. Taxonomy (NCBI): domain Bacteria; kingdom Bacillati; phylum Actinomycetota; class Actinomycetes; order Mycobacteriales; family Nocardiaceae; genus Nocardia; species Nocardia sp. NPDC058705. The sequence continues at coordinate 145,984 of NZ_JBHYRN010000010.1, forward strand.
CCTCGACGGCCCCACCGAACTCACCATCGCGGCGGGCACCCAGCCCGGCGAGGTCATCCAGTTGCGGGCGCACGGCATGCCGCGGCTGCGTTCGGGTGCGCGCGGCGACCTGCTCGCCCACCTCGACATCGTCGTGCCGAGCAAGCTCGACGGCAAGCAGACCGACCTGCTCCGCAAGTTCAAGGGCCTGCGTGACAAGGATCGCGCCGAGGTGATGTCGACCCAGTCCGAGCACAACAGCGGCCTGTTCGCCCGGCTGCGCGCGTCGTTCAGCGGACGCTGAGCCCGTGGCCGCGACGGTCTTCTACCTCGACGAGGTGCCAGAGCCGGGCGCCGTCGCGGTGCTCGACGGTCCGGAAGGTCGCCATGCCGCGACCGTGCGCCGGATCAAGGTCGGCGAGCCGATCACCCTGTCCGACGGACACGGTGTGCTCGCCGACTCCGAGGTCGTCGCGGCCCAGAAAGACCGCTTGGAGCTGGCCGTGCGCAACCGTCGTACCGCCACACCACCCACCCCACAGGTGACCGTGGTGCAGGCCTTGCCGAAATCGGATCGCTCCGAGCTGGCCGTGGAGTTGATGACCGAGGCGGGCGCGGACCTGATCGTCCCGTGGCAGGCAGCGCGGTGCGTCGCCAACTGGGAAGCCAAGGCCGCCAAGGGGATCGAGAAATGGCGTGCGGCGGCCAAGTCCGCGGCTCGCCAGTCCCGTCGCGCCTACATCCCGGAGATCGCAGGCCTGCACCGCACCCGTGACCTGGTGGAACTGGTGCGCGAAGCCAAGGCCGACGGCGCGATCGTCGCCGCCCTGCACGAATCCGGCGCGGGCAAATTCACCGAACTTCCCCTCGACAAGGCGAGCGAAGTGGTGCTGATCGTCGGCCCCGAAGGCGGCCTCGACGACGCCGAACTGACCGCCCTCGAAGAGGCCGGTGCCGACATCGTGCTCCTCGGCCCGACGGTTCTGCGCACCTCCACCGCGGCCGCTGTCGCGCTCGGTGCGCTGGGGGCGTTGACCACGCGCTGGTGAGCAGGAATGGACTGTCGAGGTATCGGGTATTCCCACCGAGGTCGCGCACGGCATACCACGGGCCCGATTTTTAACCGCTGTGCGGTGTCGGTACCCAGCGGTAAACTGATCTCATCGAACACCAGGTCGAAACCGGAAGCAGGCTGTAGCCACTTTTGAAGAACTCAGGCGAGATCGGCAACCCCACCAACCCCGTAGCAGACATCGGCGCAGGCGGTAACAGTGCTGGTCCCGCGCCGCGTTCCGTGCGATCCAGCATCGAGCTCGCCCCCGAGTCGGTGTTCGGCTTCCTCGGCTCGGCCGACCAGAACCTCCGTCAACTGGAGAAACTGCTCCCGGCCGATATCCACGTTCGTGGCAACACCGTCACCATCACCGGTAAAGCGGGCGATGTGGCGCTGGCTGAGCGCGTGATCGAGCAGCTCGTGGCGATGACCGGCCGCAGTCGGGTACTCACCCCGGAGACGGTGCGCCACACCATCTCCATGCTCACCGACGAGGGCATCTCCGAATCGCCCGCCGAGGTACTGAGCCTGGACATCCTGTCGCGGCGCGGCAAGACCATCCGCCCCAAGACGCTGAACCAGAAGCGCTATGTCGACGCGATCGACGCCAACACCATCGTGTTCGGCATCGGCCCCGCCGGCACGGGCAAGACCTACCTGGCCATGGCCAAGGCGGTGCAGGCCCTGCAGTCCAAGCAGGTCACCCGCATCATCCTGACCAGGCCGGCGGTCGAGGCGGGCGAGCGGCTCGGCTTCCTGCCCGGCACGCTCAACGACAAGATCGACCCGTACCTGCGCCCGCTCTACGACGCCCTGCACGACATGATGGACCCCGAAGCCATTCCCAAGCTGATGGCCTCGGGCGTCATCGAAGTCGCGCCGCTGGCGTACATGCGTGGTAGGAGCCTCAACGATTCGTTCATCATTCTCGACGAGGCGCAGAACACCACGGCCGAGCAGATGAAGATGTTCCTCACCCGCCTCGGCTTCGGCTCGCGCATGGTGGTCACCGGTGACATCTCGCAGGTCGACCTGCCGAACGGGCAGCGCTCGGGCCTGCGGGCGGCCGCGGAGATCCTCACCGATATCGACGACATCCACTTCTCGGAGCTCACCAGCGCCGACGTGGTCCGCCACCGGCTCGTCTCCGACATCGTCGACGCCTACGACCGCTTCGAATCCGAGACCCGCGCGCTCCCCGGCCCGCACTACCCGGGCAATCGCGCCCAGCGCAGGGCCGCCGGTCGAACAGATCGCCGGTAACCTACGCAGTGCCCATGGCCGGGCGGGCCGGCGATCGTGTCCCTGACGGGCCCCGATCCTTCCCTCCCGCCGGGCACTCCTTCGTCGCACCCTCCGGTCAGTCCAGAATCGAGGCGGGACACGATCAAGCTGGCCCGATGCCGCTCCCGGCGGCGTCGGGTCGGCACCGTACCCTGAACAGGTGAGCATCGAGATCGCCAACGAATCGGGTATGGACATTCCCGAAGAAGACCTGGTCAGCGTCGCACGTTTCGTGATCGCCCGGATGGATGTGCATCCGGCCGCCGAACTGTCGATGGTGCTCGTCGATCTCGACACCATGGCCGATCTGCACGTACGCTGGATGGACCTGCCCGGCCCCACCGACGTGATGTCGTTCCCGATGGACGAGCTAGAGCCCGGCGGTCGCCCCGACAGCCCGGAGCCCGGCCCGTCCATGCTCGGCGACATCGTGCTGTGCCCGGAATTCGCGATGGGTCAGGCACAGAAGGCCGAGCACTCGCTCGATCACGAGCTGGCCCTGCTCACCGTGCACGGCGTGCTCCACCTGCTCGGCTACGACCATGCCGAGCCGGAGGAGGAGAAGGAGATGTTCGCGCTGCAGGGCCAGCTGCTCGAGGAGTGGTATGTGAGCCTGAGCGAACAGCAGCGCCTCGCCGAGCTGGCCGAGCGCGACGATCGACTACTTGGCAAGGCAGGTTTCACCGCACCCGGTGAAGGACCCGCGTGAGCGCACTGACCCTGATCCCGCTGGCGATCGTGTTGATCGGCATCGGCGGGGTGTTCGCGGGTGTGGACTCGGCACTGAACACGGTGTCACGAGCCAGGCTCGACGACATGGTCCGCGAGGATCGTCCCGGTGCCGCGCGCCTGCGCAAGATCGTCGACGATCGTCCACGCTATGTGAATCTTGTTGTCCTGCTGCGCATTCTGTGCGAGATCACCGCCACCGTGCTGCTGGCCGCGGCGACCTTGGAACTGTGGACCGAGAGCACGGCGCTGTTGGTCACCGCCACGCTGATGGTCCTTGTCTCCTACGTCGTGATCGGCGTCGGCCCGCGTACCCTCGGCCGCCAGCACGCGTACTCGATCGCTCTCGCCGCCGCCGTGCCGCTGCAGATCATCGGCGCGGTACTCAGCCCGGTCAGCCGACTGTTGATCCTGCTGGGCAACGCGATCACCCCCGGTAAGGGATTTCGCAACGGCCCCTTCGCTTCCGAGATCGAGCTGCGCGAAGTGGTCGACATGGCCCGCGAGCGCGGCGTGGTGGCCGACGACGAACGCCGGATGATCCAGTCGGTCTTCGAACTCGGCGACACCCCCGCCCGCGCGGTGATGGTGCCGCGCACCGAGATGGTGTGGATCGAAGACGACAAGACCGCCGCCCAGGCGATGTCCCTAGCTGTGCGTTCGGGCCATTCCCGCATCCCGGTGATCGGCGAGAACGTCGATGACGTGCGCGGCGTGGTCTACCTGAAAGACCTTGTGCCTTACGCCGATCGAGCCCGCAAGGTGTCGGTGCGCGATGTCATGCGGCCCGCGATCTTCATCCCCGACTCCAAACCCCTGGATGCACTCCTCGACGAAATGCAGCGCCACCGCAACCACATGGCGCTGCTGGTCGACGAATACGGCGGCATCGCGGGTCTGGTGACCATCGAGGACGTGCTCGAGGAGATCGTCGGCGAGATCAACGACGAGTACGACACCGACGAAACCCCACCCGTGGAAGACCTGGGCGAGGGCCGCTACCGCGTCTCCTCGCGGGTATCGGTGGAAGACCTGGGGGAGCTGTACGGCCTCGAGATCGAGGACGACGACGTCGACACCGTCGGCGGGCTGCTCGCGCACGAACTGGGCCGCGTCCCACTGCCCGGTTCCAAGGTGACCGTCCACGGGCTGGTGCTGCGCGGCGAAGGCGGCGCCGACGCACGCGGTCGCATGCGGGTCAACACCGTGCTGGTGCGCCGAGCCTCCGACAAAGCCGACAAGAAGACCGACAAGCCCCGCAGGGGCACGACCGACGAGGCAACCGCCGACACCGACCAGGTGCGCGTGCCTGACGACAACGGAGAAAACCATGAGTGAACTGGACGCCGAGGACAACAAACTGCTGGTACTGGCGCGTGGCGCGCTGGGCCGCACCGGGGGCGCGAGCGGCGCCGCGATCCGCGACACCGACGGCCGCACCTACGCCGCAGGCGAGGTGACGCTGACCGCGTTGCGCCTGACCGCACTGCAGGCCGCCGTGGCCGCCGCGATCTCGAGCGGCGCAGAGGGCTTCGAGGCGGCAGTCGTCGTCGGCGGTGACTCCGACGACGCGGGCATCGAAGCGGTCCGCGAGGTCTCACCCTCGGCTTCGATCGTTCGTACCGACCGCAGCGGCGCCGTCCTGAGCGAGGTGCACGGTGGCTGACTCCGGCAAGGAATTCCATTCCGGCTTCGTCTGTTTCGTCGGCCGCCCCAACACCGGCAAGTCGACGCTGACCAACGCCCTGGTCGGCACCAAGATCGCGATCACCTCCTCGCGCCCGCAGACCACCCGCCACACCATCCGCGGCATCGTGCACCGCGAGGACGCCCAGCTGATCCTGGTCGACACCCCCGGCCTGCACCGCCCGCGCACCCTGCTCGGCCAGCGCCTCAACGACCTGGTGCGCGACACCTATTCCGAGGTCGACCTGATCGCCCTGTGCATTCCGGCCGACGAGAAGATCGGTCCCGGCGACCGCTGGATCGTCGAGCAGATCCGTATGATGGCGCCCAAGACCAAGATCCTCGGCGTGGTGACCAAGATCGACAAGGTGGGCCGCGACGAGATCGCCCATCAGTTGATGGCGCTGTCGAAGCTGCTCGGCCCCGAGTCCGAGGTCATTCCGGTGTCGGCCGTGAAGGGCGAACAGGTCGAGGTGCTCGTCGACCTGATCGCCTCGCAGCTGCCCGTGGGCCCGGCCTTCTACCCCGACGGCGAGATCACCGACGAGCCGGAGGAAACCCTCATGGCCGAGCTGATCCGCGAGGCCGCCCTCGAGGGTGTGCGCGACGAACTGCCGCACTCGCTGGCCGTGGTGATCGACGAGATCGAGCCGTACGAGGCGAACGAGGACATGCTCGAGGTGCATGCCCTGCTGTATGTCGAGCGGCCGAGTCAGAAGGCGATCATCATCGGCAAGAACGGTGCCCGCCTCAAGGAGGTCGGCACCAATGCCCGCCTGCAGATCGAGAAGATTCTCGGCACCCGCATCTACCTGAACCTGCACGTGAAGGTCGCCAAGGATTGGCAGCGGGACCCGAAACAGCTGGGGAAGCTGGGCTTTTGACCGTTTGAGTGTCGGTCCTTCGGGGTATCGTTCGGCGAACACGTCGGTTCTTCCGGCGTGCTTCGCTGATCGCCCGGGGAGGCCGAAGAAGTGCCCGATGCCAATGATGTCGGCAAGCTGCTGGAGCTGCTGCGGGCGCTCGAGATTCCCGATACTCGCCCGCGCGTGCTGCGCACCCTGGTACACGGGCGGCGTGCGTTGCCACGCCCGATCGTCGAGGTGGTCGGTGTGCCCGAGCACACGGCGCTGGTCGGCGAAATCTACAACTGGCTCAGCGAAACCGGTGGCAGCCGGGCGGCGCCGCGGGCCAGGGTCGATCTGCACGCGCTGCCGCCCATGGTGCTCACGCCTGATCTCGCCGCGATCGACGCGGGCCCGACCGCCGGTGACTCGGAGATCTCCGGGCACTGCCTGCCGATCGTCCAGCATCTGGTGGCGAATTTCGCCGCCGACGACACCGCGATGGGAGCCATCAAGTTCCCGCGCTATCGCACCGCCGATTGGCTCACCCGCCAGCGGGTGACCTCCGACGAGTCCGAGGCGGCCGACGAACTGCGCCGCAGGCTCCCCAAACTGCTCCGCAGCGGTTCGTCGTCCAACCGCTCCGACGCCACCGAAGGTGTTGCGGGCGGCATGGTTTCGAGCGTGGTCTTCGCTGTGCTGGCGCTGTGGCCGGTGCTGCGGTTGTGGCTGTGGGTGTCCGGGCGCATTCCAGGGATGTCGAAGGTGACCCGGTGGTTTCTGCATCAGCGCTATCTGGCACCCGAATTGTCGGGCAGTTTCCTGGGTTTCGCGTCCCGGCTCACCCTGCCGCACCGGATCGACGAGAACGAGGATCAGGTCGGCAAGCTCCTCGTCCACGCCTTTCTCGAGGACCTGCGCGATGCCTACAAGCGCCGGATCTGGCGGCCGTCGAGCTGGCGGCGCACCGCCTACCCGGTGGCTCTGTTCAGTGGCCTGAGCGAGGGCGGCGACGGTGCCCGCATCCTCACCTGGATCAATGAAATCCGCAACGAGACCGGCCTTTTCGATCCGCTGGTGGTGCTGGCGTTGCGCAACGAAGGGCCGAACCGCGAGGTAGGCGAGATCTCGCACATCAGCGATCTGCGTCCGCTACGCACCCTGGACAGTCTCGCCGACGCCCCGACTCCGCAGCCGCCCGATCCGCTGCAGGAGTGGATCCGCGAGATCGACAACCGGCGCACCCACCGCCGGGCCGACGCCTGGTTCCTGCCGTTGCGCGCGATCCTGCCGCCCGGTAGCACGCCCCGCGTGACCGACAGCCGATTCCGTGGTCTGGCACTGCCGCCCGCGCCGCCGCTGGCCGCGCGCAGCTGGTTCGTCGGACTGTGCGTGCTGATCCCGATCGCGCTCGCCGTGGCCGCGACACTGGTCTACTTCCCGCCGCTGCGGGGTGTGGAGTGCTCGCACTGGCCGTGGACCGGCGGCGTCTCGGTGAGCATGCGCGACGGGGAATGTGTCGGCTACAGCGACAACCCCCGCCAGACCTTCGCCGACGACCCCGAGCTCTCGGCGATGCAGCGAGAAGTGTTCCGGCTCAACGCTGATGCGGTGCGAGCGCGCGAGAGCAACCCGAACCGGCCTCTGATCTCGCTGGTGTATTTCGCGGGTCTGAGCTACGTCGACACCAATGTGCGTTACCCGCATGCCCAGGTCGAGGAACTGGCCGGGCTGGCGGTGCAGCAGCGTAGCGCGTTGCTTGCCTCCGACGAATCGGAACCGTTGCTGCGCATCATCATCGCCAACGGCGGTTCCGATATGCGCCATGCCGGGTGGGTGGTCGACCACCCGTTGCGCGAGCTGGTAGCCGATGACCCCAGCGTGCTGGGAGTGGTGGGAATCGATCGCAGCAACGACGAAACCCGCAGTGCCATCACCCGTCTCGGTGAGCTCGGTGTTCCCGCCGTGGCCACGACCTTGTCCGCCGACGGCCTCGAACAGGCGTCGCCGCTGTATTTCCAAGCGGCACCGAGCAATAGCGTGCAGGCCCGCCTCGTCGCCGACTATGTGCAGGGTGCTCGCGATCTCAATGGCGGCCGCCGCTACGACAGGGTGACGATCTATCACCCCGAGGCCGAGGGCGATCTGTACGTGACCACGCTGGTCGAGGACCTGCAGAAGGAACTCACCAAACGCGGTGTGGCGCAGGAGAGTAAGAGCTGGCGCGAACAACAGCAGCTCTACCGTTTCCCCGCGCCCTGCGAGACCGCCGAATTCGACCGCAACACCCTGCTGTTCTTCGCAGGCCGCAACGACGACTTCCCGACCTTCGCCAAATCGGTGAGTCGCGGCTGCGTGAGCGGCGCGGGCCCGGCGATCCTCGGCAACGACGCGGTGACCAGGCTGATCACCGACCCGAAGGCCACCGGCGCGCTGCCCGCCAACCTCACCGTTCGCTTCGTGTCCAAGGCCTCGACGGTGATGCTCGGCGGCGCCGATTGCGTCAACGGCATCGGCAAACTCGGCGACCAACCGGTGCCGTTCGAACACGAACAGCTGTGCACCGAGCTGGCCAGGCTGATCGAGGACCTGCGCGGCTATCCCGGCCTCACCGACTACCGCCCCACCTGGGCAGGCGACCGCACCGGCCTCGCCTTCGACGTGAGCGGCCTGTTCCTGCAAGCCGTGCGCAACAGCCGAGGCGTCCTCGCCGAACCGAACCGCACCGCCATCGCGGTCCAATTGCGCGAGTCCGACTTCCGCGGCATCACCGGCACCCTCGGCTTCTCCACCAGCCGCGTCGCCGACGGCTCCTCGATCGCGGTCCTGGTCACCACCGCGGTCGGCGGTGGTGGTCCACAGCGCTGCCTGATGATGTTTCCCCGGCAGCCCGGCCAGGACGGATGTCCCTCGGGCACGAAGAGCAACCTCGAAGGGTGGACCGAACCGGGGCGGTAGGGCTCGAACATCGCAATTTACCCACCGCACAGCCTGATTGGTGCTGTTATAGTCGCTCGAAAGCGGCCGGGAGCAGCGATTTCCGGGCGCCGCCGCCGGAAGGGTCCCGGCGGCGCGTTGGACTGTGGGAGACCGGCGGGTGAGTATTGCCGAAGGCGCGGAATTCGCCGGCTATCTGATCGAGCGGCGACTCGGCGCGGGCGGGATGGGCACCGTCTACCTGGCCCGTCATCCGCGTTTGCCGCGCTACGACGCGGTGAAGGTGCTGGCCGAGGACAACGCCACCGACGCGGAATTCCGGGCCAGATTCCTCCGCGAAGCCGAACTGGCTGCCGCACTGCAGCATCAGAACCTCGTGGCAGTACGAGACCGTGGTGAGTTCGACGGCAAACTCTGGATCGCCACCCAGTACGTAGCGGGATTCGATGCCGCCGAGCTGTTGCGTCGCGCGGGTGCGGGGCTCGAACCTGCTCGTGCGGTGCACATCATCGGTGAGGCCGCGCGCGGTCTCGACGAAGTCCATCGCGCCGGATTGCTGCACCGCGACGTGAAACCGGCCAATATCCTCGTCGCCGAGGAGCCGGGGCAGCCGGATCGGGTGCTGGTCACCGACTTCGGCATCGCCCGCCGCGCCGAGGACACCGCCACCCTCTCCGCCGGCGGTCTCACCGCGACGCTGTCCTATGTCGCACCCGAGCAGCTGGCGGGCGGCCGCGTCGATCACCGCGCCGACGTCTACTCCCTCGGCTGCACGCTGTTCCAATTGCTCACCGGCACAGTGCCGTTCCCTCGGCAAACGCCGGCTGCGGTGATGTACGCGCATCTGCACGAGCCGCCACCCCGCCCGTCGTCACTGCGTCCGGAACTGCCCGCCGCATTCGACGAGGTGATCACGCGGGCCATGGCCAAGGACCCCGCGCACCGGTACCCCTCCTGCGGTGCGTTGGCCGCGGCCGCTCGTGATGCGGTAGCGGCCGGGCAGGATCGGCCGGCTCCTGACCCGGTCGGCGCGATGCCCAACGCCTCCAGCCAACCGCCGCCCGCCGCCGACATACGGCCGCACGACGCACTCGATGCTCGCGCGAGCGTGGGTATCAGCTCGGCGGACCCGTTCGCTGTCGCGCTCCTGCCGCGCCGCTCGGCTTTCGGTCGGTTCATCCGCCGCCGTGCGTTTCTGACCCTGACAGCGGTATTGCTCGTCGGTATCGTGACGGCCGCCGCGTTCGGCGCCAGCCGATCCGACGAAGCGTCGACGAGCGCGCTGGTCACCACCTCGCCTCCGCCGCTGCCGCCCGCCACCGCGTGGGGAGTCCACAGCTTCATCGCCGACACGTTCCCTGATCTGTTGCCCGCGTTCCAATTCGGTGCCGGCTATCAAGAGCTGACCGGCTGCTTCGTCTACGACGAGAAGTTCACCACGCTCGCGCTGGACAAGGCCGCGCCGGTCGCCGTGCTCGGCTGCGCGGGCAACCGGGATCCGGCGCTGACGGTGAAGGCGGTCTGCAATTCCGATCGATCCCGGATTCTCGCGCCGCTGAGTACCGATCAGGTCGAGGGCAGCCGGCAGTGGCAACGGCCGACCGGTAGCGGAACAGTGCAGTGGGGCACCAACGTCGGGATCGAGAAGATCCGAATCGGTTTCCTGCACGTATTTTTCGACGATCCGGCTCGTTCGTTCTGCCGGATCGAGGTGACGGGCGGAGATTCCGGCGTCCAGCTGCGAGAACGGTGGTGGACCGATGCGCCGCTCTGACATCTGCGACGGATTCGGCGCGCTGATGGTGGTGGCGCTGCTGAGCGCGTGTACCGTGCCGGGGTCCGCGACCGCGCTACATCCCGATCTCGACCGGCTGGATTATGGCTCGTATCAACATATTCCACTGGTGGCCCCGGTCGATCACGATCTCTACACCGGCAAGGTCGTGGAGTCGATGCGGCTGGGGGAGGTGATGATCAACCCGGCAAAGGCCGACGTGGCCTTGTCGCAACCCGCCGACACGATGGCCGCGGTGCCGCTGCCGACTCCGGCCAAGGTCGCGGGCGTGCTGTCCGAGCAGGCGCGTGCGGTATTGGAACGGCACGGCATGCTCGCCGGATTCGCTGTCGCGGGCAAGGATTCGGCAGGCACGCGCAGCTTGACGATCGTGGCACTGCGGATGCCCGACGCTGCCGCGGCGACGAAGGCCGCGGCAGAAATCGATGCCGCCGATGCCGCTGTCAACCATGAGAACGTCGCTGTGCAGATCGCGCGACATCCAGCCGCCCACGCACACTGGCGTCCGACCGTGCCCAGCGTCGCCGCCACCGTCGTCGAGGGCGCCTACGTCGTGAGCGTGCTGGCACAGCACCCCACGACAGATCTCGCCGCACTGACCACTTTGGTTGGCAAGGCGTTCGATGCCCAGCTCCCCGAACTGGGCCGTTTCGTCGCCACGGCGCCCGAGCAGCTCACCGCCCTGCCGGTGGATACCGACGGCATGCTCGCCAGGTTGGTACCGGAGAAGCTCGGCCGTTGGTCCGCACCGGCGGTCCTGCTGATGGATCTCGACCGGATCGCCGGGGGAAAGGTGCTGCTGCAGGCCAGCGGCGTGGTCTTCGGCCCGAATGCCGCCTACCTGTGGGGTAACCGCGAATCACGCTCGACGACCGAGCGTTTCGCGATGATCGGATACGACGCACTGAAGCGTGAGCCCGACGCGGTGACGGCCCGGCACGCGTTCGAGCGCAGCAAACGGGCGTTCGCAGCCGAAGGTATGCGCTCCTGGCCCGGCCCTGCGGGCACCGACGACATCCTGTGCTTCAACGACGCGGGCAGCCTCGAACACGTTCGATACTTCTGCCGGGTGCTCCATGGACGTTATGTCGCAACAGTATTCGCGCCGACCGAGCAGCAGGTGATGCAGAAGGCGGCCGCCCAGTACAGCCTGCTCGTCCGGGCGCAGTGACGGTGGTGAACTTGCGGCCCGGCGCGGTTTTCGCCGGATACCTGATCGAACGCGTGCTCGGCAGTGGCGGAATGGGAACGGTGTACGCCGCGCGCCACCCTCGGCTTCCCCGACTCGACGCACTGAAGGTGCTCAGCGAAATACACAGTGCTGAACCGGAATTCCGTGCGCGCTTCATCCGCGAAGCCGAGCTGGCTGCCCGGATCGACCACCCGAATGTCGTCGCGGTGCACGATCGCGGCCTGGACGAGGGCGCCCTGTGGATGACGATGCGGCTGGTCGCGGGTACCGACGCTGCCGCATTGCTGCGCACGGGCCCACCCGATCCCCTGCACGCCGTCCACATCGTCACCGAAGCGGCGGCGGGCCTGGACGCCGCACACCGCGCCGGGCTGCTGCACCGCGACGTCAAACCGGCCAACCTCATGCTCGAACGACGCCCCGGCGAGCCGGACCGGGTGCTGGTCGCCGATTTCGGCATCGCCAAAGCAGGCGCCGACAGCACCGCCCTCACCGAAGCGGGCACCTTCGTCGCCACCCTTGCCTACGCGGCCCCGGAAGTGATCGTGATGGGTCACGTCGACCACCGCGCCGACGTCTACGCCCTCGGCTGCACCCTGTTCGAACTTCTCACCGGTCGCAAACCCTTCCCGCGCGAAACCCCGGCCGCCGTGATCGCCGCCCACCTGTACGAACCCCCGCCGCACCCCACAGACCTCAACCCCGACCTCCCACCCGATGTCGACGCGGTGCTCACCCGGGCACTCGCCAAGGACCGCGACGCCCGCTATTCCACCTGTGGCGCCCTCGCGGCAGCAACGAACGCAGCCTTCGGCACCCCTGTCGCGCCGACCGCTCGAGCCCCGCACAGTGCGCCACCGCTGCCGCCGGATGCTCGGTCGGGTTCGGCTTCGAGGCCGACCGCGATATCGGTCAGCGGCCAGGCCGCGACATCGAGTCCCGTGTCGGTGGCGCCGAACGGCGGGCCAGGGGCGCAGGCGCCGGGGAGCACGCGTCGGCCTCGTGCTCGGCTGACGATGGCGCTGACCGCGGCGATCTGTCTTTCGGTGGTGCTGGTGGGTGTTGTCGTGGCGAACCGCGATGCGGGCACGGTGACCCAGCCTCCCACCCCGCCAACGACAACGGTCGCCACCGAACAGGGTTGGGAGCGTTATCAATACGTCGCGAACGCGCTGCCGACGCTGCTGCCCAGCGGCCCTTTCGCCAGCGGATACCAGGGAATCCGTTGCGTCGCAGTAGATCGCGAGCACAAGCCGGTGCCGCTGAATCAGCATCCGGACCGGGTCGGCACCCTCACCTGCAATGGTGACCGCAACCCAGTCGAGCGAATCTCGGCGAACTGCAACGCCGATCGCACACCGACCACGGCCGCTCCGCTACCGGAGAACTCGACGGTTCTCGACGAGCCATGGGAGCGGTCGTCGAGTCGCGGGCGCGTCATCGTCCAGGACGCCGAGGGCCTGACCGCGAACACCACGGTCGGTGTCATGTTCGTGACGTTCGAGGACGTGGCGAGGAACTTCTGCATACTCACCGTGTACGGCGGTGCGTCGGGCCGCGATCTCTACGACCGCTGGTGGCCGTACGCACCGCTGTGACTCACCACCACTGCGCGGGTCGTTCCCGATCCCAGTGCAACGCCGATTCCAGTTGCGCGGCAAGCGAAATCAGCAGCGGTTCGGTGTTCGCCGTGCTCATCAGTTGCGCGCCGATCGGCAGTCCGGTGTCGGTGAATCCGGCAGGTACGTTCACACTCGGCCAGCCGAGAACGTTCCACGGCCACGTGTACGGGCACGCCGCGGTGATCAGGTTGTTGGTCGCACCGGCTCCGATTCCGTCGATCTCCTCCACGCGTGGGGGAGGGGTCGCGGTGGTGGGCGCCAGCACCAGGTCGTAGTCGTCGAAGAACGAACCGATCCGCTTGTGCAGCAACGGTTCCGCCCGCCGTGCCGCGGCGAGAACGGGCCCGCCGAGAACGCGGCCGATGCGTGCATTGGCCGTGGTCCGTGGGTCGACGACGGACCCCGGCATGTTCCGGTGCACCCGGCTGATCCCCGCCAGCGAGCGCGGCAGGAAGGACGCGCCGATCATCAGCCCGTAGTGCAGGTCCGTCACGGTGACGCTATGGCCGAGCGAGCGAAGGGTGGTGGCGAGCGCGTGTACCGCCGCCGCGATCTGTGGATCGAGCGCGGTCTTGGTCGCGGTGTACGGAATGTTCAGGGAGAGCGCGATTCTGAGCTTGCCGGGGTCGCGCCCGACAGCCGCGCTCGCGTCGATCGGCGCGGGCTTGTGCCGGTCGCCGTCGTGCGGTCCGGCGGCGATGTCGAGCAGCAGTGCCGCGTCGCGCACGGTGCGCGCGAGTGGTCCGTTGACGGTGAGCCCGTTGAACGACTCCGCCAGCGGCCAGGTGGAAATCCGCCCACGCTGCGGTTTGATCCCGACCAGATTCGTCCACGCCGCCGGAATGCGCACCGACCCCGCACCGTCGGAACCCAGTGCGGCAGGGACCAATCCGGCCGCGACCGCCGCCGCCGACCCACCCGATGATCCACCCGGCGTATATGCCTGATCCCACGGATTGCGCGTATAGCCGAACGCATCACCACTGGTGAACGGCAACTGCCCCAGTTCACAGGTATTGGCCTTGCCCACGATCACCGCGCCCGCCGCCCGCAACCGGCGCACCGATTCGGCGTCGGTGGTTTTCGGCGCGAACTCCCCGCCACAGCCGAACGCGGTGACCTCGCCGGTGATGTCGGTGTCGTCCTTGACCGCGATCGGCACGCCGAGCAGCGGCAGTCGCACACCCGCGGCCAACCTGGCATCGGCCTCGGCGGCCTCCTTCAGCGCCGCCGCGCGACGCACGACCCGAAACGCGTTGAGCGTCGGCTGCGACGCCTCGATCCGGTCGAGCGCGTCGGTCACGGCCGCAACCGAGGAAACGCTGCGCTCGGCGAGGGCAGCGGACAGTTCGGTGAGTCCGAGATCGGCCGGGGAATTCGGCGCGATGGGGTCGGGCGCGGACATGTGAGCTCCGTCTCTGCAGGTGGTGGCTCGACCGTAACGCGAAACTGGTCACTCGTCCACATCCCCTAGGGTGGGTATAGACATACATACTGCATGTATGTAACAGTGAGTGGGCCCAGCATTCGACCAGGGGAGGACCCCATGGGAATCAGCTCAGCACTCGGCCCGGCGCACGAAATCGCCCTGTCGTCCGGCCGGATCCGCTATCACGACACCGGCACGGGATCGCCGGTCGTGTTCGTGCACGGCTTGCTCGTCAACGCCGATCTGTGGCGTGGTGTGGTGCCCGGCGTCGCCGCGGCCGGACATCGCTGCCTCACACCGGACTGGCCGCTCGGTTCGCATTCGATCCCGGTACCCGACGCGGACCTCACGCCCACCGGCCTCGCCGACCTCATCGCCGAGTTCCTCGACGCACTCGACCTCACCGATGTCACGATCGTCGCCAACGACACCGGCGGTGCGCTCACCCAGATCCTGATGACGCGCAGACCGGAACGGATCGGCCGCGTCGTCCTGGCCGCCGTCGATTGCTATGAGATCTGGCCGCAGCCTTTTACGACTCTGCTGAAGATCGCGAAGATCCCGGGCACGATCGCCCCGCTACTGGCTCCGATGCGGTGGCGGTTCGCGCAGCGGTTGCCGCTCGGCTTCGGCTGGCTGACCCAACATGATCTGCCGCAAGAGATCGTGGAGTCTTTTCTGCAGCCGGCTCGGCGTAGCGCCGCGATCCGCGCGGACCTGCGCCGCTTCGCCGCCACGGCCGACAAGGGATGCACCCTGTCCGCCGCCGAACACTTCGCCGAGGTCGACCTCCCGGTGCTCGTCGTCTGGTCGACCGAGGACAAACTGTTCCCGATGACCCTGGCCGAACGGCTGGTCGCCGAGCTACCCCGGGCGACCCTGCGCACCGTCGACAATTCCTACACCTTCCTGTCCGAGGACCGCCCGGAGTTGCTCACCGAACTGATCGTGGAGTTCACTCGGCTGCATGCAGCGCCGTAGTCAGGAGGATCGCTCCCGCACCACCCGAGCCGCGCTCGAGCTGGCAGGTCGCACCCTGTTCGCCGAGCGCGGCTTCGCGGGTACATCGGCCGAGCAGTTGGTAGCTGCCGCCGGGGTCACCCGCGGCGCCCTGCACCATCACTACGCCGACAAGCGCGGATTGTTCCTCGCCGTCCTCGAACAGATCGAAACGGAGGCCACCGCGGAGATCGAGGCCGCTGTCGCCGCTGTCGACCGTGCCGACGTCATCGGGGGCATGACCGCGGGTCTGGCGCGTTTCCTCGAGCTCTGCGGCCGCCCGGAAATGGTGCGCATCGTGCTGATGGACGCCCCCACCGTGCTCGGCTGGCCTGCCTTCCGCGAGTTCGAGGCCCGCCACGGCCTTGGCCTGATCACCGCCGAACTGCAACGCGCCACCGACGCGGGCCTGATCCCGGCCGCCCCCGTTCCGGTGCTCGCGCAACTGCTGCTCAGCGCCATCACCGAAGCGTCGCTGATCGTCGCCCATGCCGCCGACCCCGACCGCGCCCGCGCCGAAACCCAGCAATCCCTGCTGCTGTTGATCGGCGGACTG
Source organism: Nocardia sp. NPDC058705 (assembly GCF_042749305.1). Taxonomy (NCBI): domain Bacteria; kingdom Bacillati; phylum Actinomycetota; class Actinomycetes; order Mycobacteriales; family Nocardiaceae; genus Nocardia; species Nocardia sp. NPDC058705. The sequence continues at coordinate 162,091 of NZ_JBHYRN010000010.1, forward strand.
CTCCGCCAGGACTGACTGTTTGCGCGCTCGTGCGGGACTTGATGGCGACGACCGCACACGCGGGTCGCGACCGCACTGTCGGGCCCGCATGGAAGACTGGCCCCGTGCGTTTGTATCGGGATGAGGCGGTGGTGGTTCGCCAGCACAAGCTGGGCGAGGCCGATCGCATCGTCACGCTCCTGACCAGGCAACACGGCCTCGTCCGTGCGGTGGCGAAGGGGGTGCGCCGCACCAAGTCGAAGTTCGGCGCGCGGCTGGAGCCGTTCTCCTACATCGACGTGCAGCTGCACCCGGGCCGCTCACTCGACATCGTCACCCAGGTCATCACCGTCGAGGCGTTCGCGTCCGACATCATCGACGACTACGGCCGCTACACCACCGCGTGCGCGATCCTCGAAACCGCCGAACGCCTCGCGGGCGAAGAACGCGCCCCCGCCCCGAAACTGCACGTCCTCACCGCGGGTGCCCTGCGCGCCATCGCCGCCAAGCAGCGCCCCCACGAACTGATCCTCGACGCATACCTGTTGCGCGCCATGGGTTTCGCCGGTTGGGCGCCCGCGCTCGACGAATGCGCCCGCTGCGCCACCCCCGGCCCGCACCGCGCCTTCCACGTGGCAGCGGGCGGCGCGGTGTGTGTGCACTGTCGCCCGCCCGGTGCGAGCACGCCGGTCACCGGGGTGCTCGATCTGCTGGTCGCCCTGTTGAAGGGGGAGTGGGCCTACATCGACAGCGTCCCCGACAATGTCCGCCGCCAGGCCAGCGGTCTGGTCGCCGCCCACCTGCAGTGGCACCTGGAACGGCAACTGCGGACGTTGTCGATGATCGAACGGTCCGGCGCCCAACCCACTGTCGTCGCCGGCTGATCGCAGCCGGGCCGGCGTAGTCGTGCACTCTGCCTGCGTTCGGTCGAAATACTGATTGCTCGGCCGCGGATTGCGCGATTACGCCGGTCTTGGACCGCCCTCAGGCCCGCACCCGGCGATCAGGCAGGATGGACGCCGTGATCCTGCGTCGTGACCCCGCCCCCGCGAGCAAGGCCGGCCGCACCGTGCGCCCGCCGTCCCAGCATCCCTCCGGCGCGCGCCCACCCGCGATCCCGCCGGAGCTCGTGCCCAACCACGTCGCGCTGGTGATGGACGGCAACGGCCGCTGGGCCCAGGAGCGTGGCCTGCCGCGCACCGCCGGACACGAACGTGGCGAGGCCGTGCTCATGGACTCGGTCGAAGGCTGCATCGAGATCGGCGTCAAGTGGCTCTCGGCCTACGCCTTCTCCACCGAGAACTGGCGCCGCAGCCCCGACGAGGTGCGCTTCCTGATGGGCTTCAACCGCGACGTGATCCGCCGCCGCCGCGACGAGATGCACGAGATGGGTGTGCGGGTGCGCTGGGCTGGTCGTCGACCGCGCCTGTGGCGCAGCGTGATCAAGGAACTGGAGGTGGCCGAGGAGCTCACCCGCGACAACGACGTGATGACGCTGACCATGTGCGTCAACTACGGTGGTCGCGCCGAAATCGCCGATGCCGCAAGGGAAATCGCGCGCCGGGTGGCCGCGGGCGAGATCGACCCGGAGAAGGTCGACGAGGCCACCGTCGCGAAGTACCTCGACGAACCCGATATGCCCGACGTCGACCTGTTCCTTCGCCCGTCCGGTGAGTTCCGCAGCTCGAACTTCCTGATCTGGCAGGCCGCCTACGCCGAATTCGTTTACCAGGACACGCTTTTCCCCGACTTCGACCGGCGTAACCTGTGGGACGCGTGCCTGGAATACGCCAAGCGCGATCGCCGCTTCGGTGGCGCGAAATGAGTCAGGAAATGAGCGAAGAAGCCAACGTGGTCAGCCCCGAGATCGACCTGCAGGCGCGCACCGGCGCCTGTCTGCAGATGCAGGAAATCGACGTGCGCGTCGACGCCGACGGATCGCTGGGCTTCGAATACAACGGCGCCCTGTGCTCGATCCGCGCCGTCACCCTGGCTCCTGGCCTCACCGTATTGTCGCTGACCAGCGTGTTGGCGTGGGATCGCCCGCTGAAGCCGCAACTGCACAAGCGAGTTGCCGAGCGCAACAACGAGATTCAGTTCGGCTCGGTCACCCTGATCGCCCGCGGCAAACTCGGCGACGTCATCCTGCGCTACACCTTCCCCGCCGAGGGGCTCGACGACGGGGCGCTCACCACCATGCTGCTGCTGGCGCTGTCCGGCGCGAACAAGGCCCGGCAGGGGCTGCTCGCGCCGTAACGCGTCAGGGCTTCCAGGTGATCTTGCCGCCCTGGAAATCCTGGGCCTTGCCGCCCTGGTAGTCGTATTCGTCGCTGGTCGGGTAGCCGTAGCGGCCGCCCTCGGCGCCCGCGCGGATCCAGTCGGCCTGGATGCTGCCCCACACCGCGTGCGCGCCGGTCTTCGACGACCAGTAGATGGCGCCGGTCGGGAACATGGTGAACTGGCCGTTGTCCTTGCCCGCCGCGGACACGTCGGTGAGCGGGAAGCCCAGCGGGCTCGACTCCCAGCCAAGTGCCGCCCACTTGTCGCGGATCGGGCCGCTGATCTGGTGTGCGCCGGTGCCGACGGACCAGTAGATCGAGCCCTTCTGGAAGTGGTTGAAGCGGCCGCCGCCCGCGGGTAGCTCGCGGGTGACCGGATAGCCGAGATGGCCCGATTCGTTGCCTGCCTGGGCGAACTTGTCGCGGATCTGGCCTGCGACGGTGTTGGCGTTGGTATCGGGATGCCAGTAGATGGCCGCGTTGTTGGCGAAGGTCTGGTACTTGCCACCGGCCGCCGCGTCGGATTCGGGAGAAGTGGGGTCGCCCAGTGCAGGCCCGCCCGCCTGGTCGTATTCGATCTCGATCGCGCCGCCCACCTCGAATTCGCCGATCATCCGGGCCTGCGCGGTACCCGCCATGGCCGCGGCCGCGACGGTGGTGGCCGCGAGGGCGGCGAAGACGGTTCTTTTGTGTGATGCCACAGGAAACTCCCTGGTCGGATCGATATTCAACGATGTCCGGCGCTCGGGACCCCCTCCGGTGCCGCACCCGAACCTACCCGTTGGGAAGCAGTGGCAACAGTGGGATTACTCACCGTGGATGGTGCGGCGGCCCCGGCAGCATGATCTCGAGGCCGCGGGCGAAGTCGTCGGGTTCGACGTCGCCGAGCAGCAGGTGCTGCAGGATGAACCCGGGCAGCAACCCGATGAGCGTCTTGGCCATCGCGTCGGAATCGGTCCCAGGGGGCAGCCAGCCGGATTCGCACAACCGGTCCGCGTACTCGAACCACAGCTCGCGCATCGAGGCGATGGCAGCGCCCACCGGGACCGCCGTCTCGTTCGAGACCAGCGCCAGCGCCCACGCCTGCGGGGCCAGCCGCAGCGGCCCGTCGGGTCCACTGCGCTTGATGATCTCGGTGGTCAGCAGCCGGATGACTTCCGCTGGGGGAGGGACGGTTTCGCTGCGAATGATGTCGGCGAGCCGCTCGCGCAGTGGCCCCATCGTGCGGTTCACCAGCGCGCCGATGATCTCGTTCTTGCTGGTGAAGTACCGATACACCGCGCCCGCCGACATCCCGGATTCGGTGAACACATCCTGCATCGAGGTCTCGTGGAACCCCTTCCTGGCGAAGCACAGTTGCGCGGCGTCGAGGATCTGCTGCCTGCGGCGTTCCAGGTGTTCTTCGCTGACTCGGGGCATGGGTCAAAAGTAAAACGAATATCCGTTCTTGACAAGCGGGGCTCGATGGTGTCACCGTAGAAACACCAAAAAGAACGAACATTCGCTTTAAGGGGAAACTGCCATGACGATCACCCGCCGAGCAGTCGCTCTCGGCCTCGCGGCCACCGCGATCCAGGCCCTGATGCTGATCGCCTTCGCCTGGCCCGCCGTCAATATCGCCCCGCGCGACCTGCCGATCGCCGTCGCGGGTCCTGCCTCCGCCCAACTCACCCACCAACTCCAGCAGCGCGATCCCGGCGCTTTCGAGATCACCACCGTCGCCGACGCGGCCGCTGCGCGAAATATGCTGGCCGACAGGGAAATCTACGGTGCCATCGTCACCGGCAACGGCGCACCGCAGGTCATGGTCGCCTCCGCCGCCGCACCCGCCGTCGCCCAGCAACTCACCGCCGTCGCCCAACAACTCAGCGGTGTACCGGCCGCAGCGGTCCAAGACGTGGTCGCCACCGATCCCGACGACCCCCGCGGGGCCGGTTTCGGCTCGATGGTTCTGCCGCTGGTCATGTCCGGCCTCGCCGCAGGTGTGCTGCTCACCCTCCTCGTCTCCTCCTTCGGCGCCCGTCTCGCCGGCCTGGCCACCTTCGGCATCGCAGGCGGCCTGCTCAGCACCCTGGTCTTCCACACCTGGCTCTCGATCCTGCCCGGCTCCTACCTCGAACTGGCCGCCATCGCCGGCCTCGCCTCTTTCACTGTCGCGGCAACAATCGTCGGCCTCGCCACCGCCATCGGCCGCCCCGGCATCGGCCTCGGAGCCCTGACCATGCTCCTGATCGGCAACCCGTTCTCCGCCGCCACCTCAGCCCCCGAACTCCTGCCCCAGCCCTGGGGAACCCTCGGCCAACTCCTCCCACCCGGCGCAGCGGCCTCCCTCCTCCGCTCCGTCGCCTACTTCGACGGCGCGGGCGCGGCAGGACCCCTCGCGGTGCTACTCGTCTGGGCCGCAGCAGGTCTCGCTCTGCTCGGCGTGGGCACACTCCGCGCACGACGTGAGACCGAACCAGCAGCGACCACCGAGCCGGTTGCCGTACCCGCCTGACATCCTCCGCAAAGATGCTCCGCACGAACACCATTCGCGCGGAGCATCTTCTGTCTGCCAGGGATAATGCTGACACCTTCATTTGCTGGACAACTCGGTGCCGGTGAAGACTGACGACCGGAAAGTGGTGCGTGATGAGTGACGATGGGACGACGTCGGCTGGTAAAAGGTGTCATTCAGACGAGCTCGCACGGATATTGTCGCACTCGTGGAGCGATCCAACCGCGACGTTGTTGGTCTTTTCAGTGCGCCCAGCTGTCTCTTGTGAGTTATATGTCGAGCGATTGCGCGCACTGATCTCGGCGGCAGTCATGATCGCGCGGGACGTGAACTTCGATGACGATTCAGAAATCGCGCTCGACTCGTTGCCGGAATGGTTCCGGGTGATGTCGGACGCAGTGAGTGCTGAGGGATCCAGCAACTACCTCATAGCAGACCTTGGTGATATTTGGGATCCGGCGGAATGGATCTACTGCTTCGATCCCGACCTTCGTGCGTGGACCTGGTGGGATGTCACCGTGCGGGCAGATGGCGTGGCTGTATGGATTGACACCCTCGGTGAGCCGCACGTACCGCACGGTGAACTGCTGTGGGCGCTGTACGTTTCCGGTGCTGACAGGGTGGACCTGCCGTACGCGGAGGATGCTGCCGTTTGGGTAGATGAAACAGATATCGAGTCAGGTCCGGATTAGGTTATCGGCGCGGATCAGTGGACTCCGTCAGTTCGTATGAGGTACTTCGGCCGCTGGCGGCGGAGCGGCGCAGGACTCCGAGGTCGAGTAGTTCGTTGATGTCGCGGAGGGCGGAGGCCTGGGATGTTTTGGTGATGATCGCCCATTTGCGGGTTGTCACGTTTCCGTTGAAACCGTCGAGGATTCGGTTGAGCATGTCGATCTGGCGGGGGTTCATCGGTGTCCCGTGCCAGGTGCGCCAGAAGTGGGATTTTGTGAGGGCGGCGTCGATTGTGTTGTCGGCGTTGTCGATCGACTGGTGTAGGGCATCGAGGAACCACAGGAGCCAGGGGGTGACGTCGAGGTTGCCGCGTTGGGTGCTTTCGAGGATGGCGTAGTAACTTTTGCGGTCGCGCTGGATCTGGGCGGACAGGCTGTAGATGCGGAGGGGGCTGTTTTCGGAGCGAGCCAGTGCGAGATCGCCTATGGCGCGGGCGATTCGGCCGTTGCCGTCGTCGAAGGGGTGAATCGTCACGAACCACAGGTGTGCCAGACCTGCTTTGAGTACCGCCGGTTCGGGAGTCTCCGCCTCGAGCCAATCCAGGAAGAGGCGCATGTCGTCATCGAGGCGGGCTGCGGGTGGTGCCTCGAAGTGGACTTGCTGTCGACCGTACGGTCCGGAGATCACCTCCATCGGGCCGGTCTCATCAGTTCGCCAGCCGCCCACTCGAATTCGCGAAATACCGGAGTACCCCGTCGGGAAAAGGGCTGCGTGCCAGCCGAACAGGCGCTCCGCCGTCACCGGTTGGTCGTGATGGCGGGTGGCGTCCAGGATCATGTCGACCACGCCGTCGACCCGGCGGTCGGAGGGGGTCATCGCGCCGATATCCACGCCGAGTCTGCGGGCGATGGACGATCGGACCGACGCGGCGTCGAGCTGCTCACCTTCGATGGCGCTCGATTTCACGACGTCGGCGGTGAGCACTTCCAGTCCGGCGCGTTCCTGTGCGGCGTCGTCGGCGTGGGCGAGTCGACCGTGCAGGCGCCCCTGCGCGAGCGCGACCGCTGCGGTCGGCTTGGCAAGCAGTGCGGCGTCATAGGTGAAGCGTGGCCACTCGGCTGCTTCCCAGATGTACCTACGGCTCGGCATGCAGCGATAATACCCGCTATTCGCTGCACAATATGAAGCGAATAGCGGGTATTATCGCTGCATCCACCGGCCGACGAGTACGTTTTACGGAGTGATCGCGGTGACTCCGGGCAGGTCGCCGAACTTGGCCTTCGTGTCGAGGGACACGACAGTTCGACCCGACTCCGCCGCGTGTGCCGCGATGATCAGGTCGTGGGCACCACGTGGTCTGCCGGATCGGCGGACGTGCGCGAGTAGCTGTGCGTGACGATTCGCCGTCTGCTCGGTGTACTCGAGGGTGTCTATGTCATCGAGGAGTACGGCAAGACGACGGGAACGCTGTGCGGCACGCTCCGCTGTATCAGCGAGTTCGATACCGACACGGAACTCGGCGACTGTCACTGCAGCTATTGCCAATTCGTCTTCGTCGTACGCTGTGCGATCGATGGTTCCACGTTCATAGGCGATCAACACGCCGGTGTCGAGGATCAGTCGTCGCCCCACGGGTCCTCCAGATCGTCGGTGACCATGGCGAGCGCCTCGTTGATGTCAGAAGCGAAGTCGTCGTCGAAAGGTGGTGCGTCAGAGGCCTCCAGCGCGCGCCGAAGTGCTAGTCCGGTCTTCTTCGTCGGCGGAGAGATAGTTGCTACCGTCCGCCCGTGGCGGACGATCCGGATCGTCTCACCGTGTTCGGCCCGGCGTAGAACTGCGGAGAAGTTTCGGGATGCCTCGGCGGCAGACATCGTGGTCATGAAATCAGATTATCTGAATTCTCCGTCTCTGGCCAGGGTTCAGGAGGGGAACTCCTGGTGATAGCGCTGGGCTCGGGTGAGCATGCGGTGGATGCCGGCGATCATGCGGTCGGTGGGGAGGGGTTCGGCGATGATGGGGTCGCCGGTTTTCACGTAGTAGCGGCCGTCGGGGTAGTCCATCCACCAGAAGGTGCGGGCGGGGGTGGGGCGGGCGTCGAGGGCGGGGCCGGAGAGGGCGGAGATCTCGCCGAAGGCTTGGCGGGGGCGGTGGAAGATCTGGTTGAGTTGGTCGGCGGAGCTGAGGCGGCCTGCTCGGTATTCGAAGTGGTCTTCTTCGGCGGCCAGCTGGTCTCGGCGGACCTCGACCGGGGGCTTCTTGCCCGGTTTCGTGCGGGGGAGGGCGGCGACCGTCAAAGCGGCTACCTGGATGGGGGTGCAGGAGGTCAGGGTGACGTTGCCGCCGGTGTCCTCGTCGGCGCCCGGTGCCTGGGTGAGGGTGGCGCCTGCTGCGCCGCGGATCGCGCCGTGGAAGCGCAGGATGTTCGAATTGTCCTTGCCTACATACCCTTTGGATTCGACTCTGGCTTCGGGGTCGAGCAGGACGGCGATGGCGCGTTCGATCGCCGGGTCGTATTTGCCGAGCAGGCTCTCCACGGCTGCCTCGCGATGCCGCTTCAGTTCGTCGAATTCGACTATGTCGGTGCGGTATTGGAGGGGGTAGGGGAGGCGGTCGCGGCCGTAGCCGGACCACAGGATGTCGAATTCGGTGCCGGTGAATTCAGCTCGGTGCACTGTCGTCGTCTCCGCCGATCACTGGGGGTACGGTTCGGATCTCGTTCGTGCCGAGCAGGAGGTCGCCGTTTTCCTGGGTGATCAGGTAGTCCGGGATGCCTTTGGTGCGTTCGTCATCCGAACCGCCCCGAGCGCCCGGCGCACCCATGCCGCCCATACCCGCTACACCGCGACCCGCACCTGATGTCGCTGTGCCCGAACGGGTTCCGGCCGCCGCCGCTGCGGGGGACTGGCTGCCAGGAACGGCTTTGCCCGGTGTTGCGCTGCCCGGAGCACCCGTTCCGCGTGGAGTGCCACTCCCACCCTGACCGCTTGCACCCCTGCCACTGCCACCGGGCGTGCCGACGACGGGGCTGCCGACGCCAGGACTGCCGGTGCCGGGAGTCGCCGAACCAGGGCTGGTCGGCGCGGTGGCGGTTGGTGTTGCGGCGGTCGGTGTAGTGGATTGCGGTGTCGTGCTCTGGGGTGTGGTCGAGCCAGGATCGGTGGAAGTCGGTGTGGTCGAGGGGGTTTCGGTGCCGGGATCCTCGGTGGTGCCATCTCCTGGTGTGTCCGCTGACTGATCACCGGTGCTGGTACCGCCGTCGGTCGAACCACCCTGGGTGCCGCCGGAGTTCGTCTCGCCGTTGACCCCTTGGTTACCGTCGCCGCTGGTAATGGTCGGTGCCGTCGGCAGAAACGGGACACCGTTGTCGGTTTGGCCTGCGACCTGGGCGTACACGGTCCGCAGGATCCGCCTGCCTTCCTGGGTGGCCTCGTCGCGGTTGTGATCATCGACCTTCATCACGCCGTCGGCGGGCAGCGACTTGCCGGTGACGTTGGCGCGCTCGGTGAGGCCGGGCATCAACGCTTGGGTCTGCTCGATCCCGGTGCGCATCTCGTTCAGCTTCAGGCTGATCGCGGTCGCGGCCTGGGAGAGCGGGAGCGATTGCTGCGCATAGTTGTTCACGGCGGCGACCGCTGCCGAGGCGGCCGCGCCGGTCCAGCCGCTGTGGCCGTCGGCGCCGGTGACGGTGCGCGCGAACTGCTGGTTGAACCCGACGAACGTGCCCATCAGCGCACCACCGATATTCGCCCACGCGGTGACCGCGTCATCGACGAGTTGCGGTTTCATCGCCGCGACCGCTGCCTGCATCTACTCGAGCGTCATGCTGTCGTAGTTGTCCGGGGTGGTGATGTGCGGTGGTTGGGTGTCGCCGTCGAAGATCGTGGAGTAGTTGCCCGAGCGCTGCCGGTCGTAGATCTTGGCCCGTTCGGTGTTCCACTGCTCCTGCGCGGCGATCACCTTCGCTTTGTAATCCTCGTACGTCACAGGTGTTCTCCTGTCGCGGAGATCTTGGCGCCGGTCGCTTCGTCCTGGGCGATGAAGTTCGCAATTGCCTTGGCGACAACCTCTTTCGCGGTCTTGACGGCCTCGATGTGCTTCTTGAGGACTTCGTCGAGCGGGCGATCGCCCCCAGATGCGGTCAGCGAGAACTTCCGCTCCAGCGTCTGACTCGAGTTGAACGAGCCGAAGCCAGAGATGTTGCGGACAAGGTCAACTTGAGCGAAGACCTCATCCAGCCGTTCCAGGTGGTCGTCGCAGACTCTGTCCAGGTCCTTGCCGATCTCTGGATCGAGCGAGAGCTGACCTGCTTCGGCCTGGACCAGAAGCCGACTCCACTCGCCAGGGTCGATGCTCTGCAGCATTGCTCCCTCAGCTCTCGGGAAGGTACTGGGCGAAGCTGTCGGTGAGTCTGCGAACCTCTGGGCAGGGCGAAGGTGGGGAGGAAGCGCTGACGCGGTTCAGCAGCCTGAACAGAACCGACCCGTTCGGAACCTCAACGGCCAGTGTGCAACCGAGGTCGTATGTCGCACCAGTCGTCCGCAATTGGAGCGCTGGGTGCGAGCCCACGGTCGTCTCGGTGAAATCGGTGAAATCTGTCCGCGCCCGGGACTCAGCGAGTGTGTGTTCTGACGACAGGATCGAAAACGTGTACTGCTTGGCCGAATCCTGCCAACTGCATGTCTTCCAGCCAGTGAAGTCGACTCCAGCGACCTCGTTTTTGCGGGTGCTCACATTCAGTCCTGCCCCGCTCACAGCCGATTCCGGGACTGAACACGGATCCCACACCTTCGCCTCGGCATCCACCGAAGTAGGACTAGCCGCCACACTCACCGAACTCGTCTGCGGCCCAGCCGTCCCCTGCTCCCCACCCCCACACCCCGCGACAGCCAACCCCACCGCCACGAGCACACCGACCATCCGAACCACGCTGCCTCGAACTGCCATACCTTCGTCCCTCCCACAGAACCGGTGCTCGTTCATGACGTCCCCGCTCCCGAGATCGTAGTCACTGCATTGCTCATCGCGACAGGTCCGTCCTACTCCGCCGCGCAGGGTGAGGTCGCGGTCATCGAGAACTGCACTTCCTTTTTCGGCCCGACAGCGGTTTCGAAGGATGACGAGACGGTGTAGCCGCGTGAATCGCGGTAGAACCGATCCGCCGGGTCGGCGTCGGGCCGCTGGCTCGGTTCGAAGATGAATCCGCGTGTGGTCATCGCCTCGAGGTTGGCCACCGCACGGTCGATGAACTCCTGGGGCGGGTTCACCTCCACCTTCGTGACGCGAACATGCCACGGCGGCCCTTCCGACATCATCGAGTCGTTGGTTCGACAGCCGAGGCCGGAATAGGGCAGCTGGGCTCGTTTGACCGTCACCTGTTCCGGCCAGACGAGTTCGAGATTGCGCTCGACAATCGGACTCGCCTCGTCGACGGTCAGCCCGGTGGTGTCCTTTATTTCCTGATTGGTCGGACCTCTGTCGACGAGGCCGCTGCATCCGGTCAGCGTCGCGATGGCGAGCACTGCGAGTGCGGTCATGATCCTCATTTGATGTCGATCTTTTCGCCGAGTTGGGGATTGTCGGTGATGCGAGGGTTCGCATACGGGTCGAGGTTCGGGTTGCCGAAGGCGTCCGCGAGAGCTGCGGCGGCGGCTGCCTTCGAGGCATCGAATCCTTCTTTGCGACCGTCGCCGTTGTCGCCCAAACCGATGTCGACGTACCGTGTTTCGATCCCACGCTCGACATAGGCTGTCGCGTCCGATCCATTGATGACGCCGACGATGTTCTGGAACGCTGTCGAGTTCCGGTCGTCCCAGTAACCGCCGTGCCCGTCGCTTCCGAACACGACCTCGTTCCGGTGGTCGGTGTTTTCCTCGCTGTAAAAGCCGGTGTCCAGGCGGGTCACGCCGGGCACCTCATCGGGATCACCACCGAGAACCTCCGACGCATGCGGGTTTCCGGGCAGGTGGATTCCACCGGGAAGGGTCAGGCCACCATCCGGATAGGACTGCACGACGCCGATCAGATCGCCGGGCGCTGTCATCGAATAGCGCTGAACATTCGGGTTCGGATTGTTCCAACCACCTTCGAACACACCGGTTCCCGCAGATGACGCATGTAGCACGCGGTCGGCCCGCAAACCCAACTGCTCGGCCGAGCCGACGATCGATCCGCCGTAGGAATGACCCACATAGGAAACTGGCGTTCCCGGTGCGGACGCTGCGACCTCTCTGTCGATTTCGCGACCGAAGTCGACCAGCCTGGGTGCCATATCCGCCGCGAACCGCGGACTCGGCGCACCGTCGGACACACTTGTCAGACTCTGCGGGAAGTCACCTTCCATGTACAGGAACACCGGGCTCCCGGATTTGTCCGCCAGGTTCCAGGCGGCCACATGATTGGAACCGGAACCGTTCAGGTTCGTACTCGTGCCAGGCACATAGACGCCGACACCAGGCGCACCCGACTTCATATCCCCGATCATCTCGATCATCCGACCGTTGCCCTCGGTGCTGAACATGACGAACTTGCGATCGACCATGCCCAGCTGCGGTGTCGCGTCCTTGCCGGTTGCGGCGGCCGTATCCGTGTGAGCTTGCGCGGTGTCGGGATTCGGGATCGGCGACAGCATCGCCTCCAACTGCTTGACCCGGGATTCGTCCCGATTCGGCTTGGCCTTCTCGCGGGTCAGCGCATTGCGGATATTGATCTCGTTGGCATCGATCCGCATCACGAACGGCACCCCGTTCAGACTGCCCAACTTCTCCGGCGCCGCGATCACCAACTGACGTTGCGCTTCGGGACTCAACCCGGCGAGGAAAGTAGCCCGATCGTCCGCCGACATCGATGCCAACTGAATCGCCACCGCATCCGGATCCTGGACCGACCCGTCGGCAAGGGTGATGTCGGGTTGACCGTCACGCATGGCGCCGAGGTCGCCGACTGACTCGCGCAGACGCGCACCGAACAGCGTGTCGAGACGTTCGAGTTCATCCAACCCACTCAACAGATTGAGCTGGAAAACTCCTGCGTCGCCTTCTTTTTCGGGATCGAGATGGGTCACATGCCCGTCGGGCGCGACTGCGAATCCTTGCGTGACGGCGAGGTTCTTCTGTTCCAGCACATAGGTTTTGGAGTGTTTCAAGCCTGCGTAGGCATCCGCGGCATCGTCGGCGACCCGCAGCAGCACCGTGCGCACCTCATACCCGTGATCGACTTCCTCATCGATGCGCCGAGCGGCCGCGTCCTTGGTCTGCCCGTGCCAGCCACCGGCCGCCGAGATAGCGCGCGAGCAGTCGTCGACCGAGGTCGAGAGCACATCGGCATTGGCGCGGGCGGCTTCGGCGGCGCGATGCAGACCCTCGAGGTTCCAGGTGTCGAGTTGGGGGATCGTGGGCCGCATCAGCGGGCACCGAGCTTCCCGATTTCACCCGCGGTCTCGACGTCGCGAGCCTGGATGTCGGCGGAGAACTTGTCGACGAGGTCGGCCAGCGTCGTGTAGCGGGTCGCGATCGAGTCCATCGCCCGCGAAGCCGGGTCGGACAGTCCGCGAACCGCGGCGAGCACGTCACTGCCGTCGCCGGTCGCTTCGCTCGAAGTCGCCCAGCTCAGCGCGTCGACCTCGCCGGCCTCCCGACGCCACGTCGTCGCCATGGTCTTCAACTGATCGGGCTCGACGCCCAGAGTCCCACTCACGATGCCCCTCCTTCGATGCCGAAGGACTACGCGTCCGGGTGGACCGGTCCCTTCGTGAAGGTTGGACGGGGCACGCGTAGCGAAGGTTCCATCATGTGACTTGAGTCACACGGATGCGGCCTCGGATTCGGCTCGGTTGCGCACGCACTCGCGGCAGGTGCCGAAGATCTCGAGGGTGTGGCTGACCTCGGTGAAGCCGTGGTCGCTGGCGATGGCTTCCGCCCACGCCTCGACCGTCGGGCCCTCGACCTCGACGGTGCGCCCGCACTGGCGGCAGACCAGGTGGTGATGGTGGCCGCTCGAGCACTGGCGGTAGACGGACTCGCCGGTGTCGGTGCGCAGCACGTCGACCATGCTCGCGTCGGCGAGCGACTGCAGGGTGCGGTAGACGGTGGTCAGGCCGATGTTCTCGCCGCGTTTGCGCAGTTCGTCGTGCAGTTCCTGCGCCGAACGGAACTCGTCGATATCGCTGAGCAGCGCCGAGATGGCACTGCGCTGACGGGTGCTGCGAACACCCACCTGCTTCGCGGAGGCGTTGTCTGTCAACGGTTTACCCTTCCTCGGCATGGGCGACGGCATCGACCACGATATGCGCCAGATGATCGTCGACGAGTTCGTAGAGCACCTCGCGGCCCGAACGTTCGCCGTGCACGACGCCCGCCGATTTGAGAATGCGCAGGTGCTGGCTGACCAGCGGCTGGGTGACGCCGAGCGCGTCGACCAGCTCGTGCACGCAACGCGGCGACTCACGCAACTGCAGCACGATGGCGATGCGGACCGGCGCGGCCAGTGCCCGCAGCAGCTCGCCCGCGTCCTCGAGCACCGTGCGCGATGGCACGGCGGCGGGGGCGGGGGAGTGGTACGGGTTGTGCGGATGCGCGGGCGCGGCATCGGTGGTCATGAACCAACTCCTTAATGGAAACAGATTCCATTTTGATATGCATAATTGCGCATGTCAAATGACGCGCCGCGCGGAGACCTCGGCTGCTGCAAACCCACTGGACCCGTCCCGATACGCTGGACCCACTTACGTACGGTAGGCCGCGTCGAACACCGGTACGACCTACCGAACAATTCCGACTCGCAGTGGATGGAGAAATCTCGCGTGGCACCCAAGTCGAAGGTGGACACCGTTGCCAACCTCGCCAAGCGCCGGGGTCTGGTCTACCCGTGCGGTGAGATCTACGGAGGCACCAAATCGGCGTGGGACTACGGTCCACTCGGCGTCGAACTGAAGGACAACATCAAGCGGCAGTGGTGGCGGACCATGGTCACCAGCCGCGACGATGTCGTGGGCCTCGATTCCTCGGTGATCCTGCCGCGCCAGGTCTGGGAAGCGTCGGGCCACGTGGCCACCTTCTCCGATCCGCTGGTCGAGTCGCTGCACACGCACAAGCGTTACCGCGCAGACCATCTCATCGAGGCCTACGAGGCCAAGCACGGCCACCCGCCCGCCAACGGCCTGGCCGACATCAACGATCCCGACACCGGCCAGCCCGGCAAGTGGACCGAGCCGCGTAACTTCTCCGGCCTGCTCAAGACCTTCCTGGGCCCGGTCGATGACGAAGAAGGCATGCACTACCTGCGCCCGGAAACCGCGCAGGGCATTTTCGTCAACTTCAAGAACGTGCAGGAGACCGCGCGTAAGAAGCCGCCGTTCGGCATCGCCCAGATCGGCAAGAGCTTCCGCAACGAGATCACCCCCGGCAACTTCATCTTCCGCACGCGCGAGTTCGAGCAGATGGAGATGGAGTTCTTCGTCAAGCCCGGCGAGGACGTGGAGTGGCACAAGTACTGGATCGACACGCGTCTGTCCTGGTACACCGACCTCGGCATCGACCCGGAGAACCTGCGCCTGTTCGAGCACCCGAAGGAAAAGCTGTCGCACTACTCGGCGGGCACCACCGACATCGAGTACCGCTTCCGCTTCCAGGGCAGCGAGTGGGGCGAGCTGGAGGGCATCGCCAACCGCACCGACTACGACCTCAAGACGCACTCGGAGCACTCCAACGTCGACCTGAGCTACCGCGACCAGGCGTCGGGTGAGCGCTACACGCCGTACGTCATCGAGCCCGCGGCCGGTCTGACCCGTTCGCTGATGGCGTTCCTGGTCGACGCCTACACCGTCGACCAGGTGCCGACCGCGAAGGGCACCACCGAAGAGCGCATCAGCCTGCGTCTGGACCCGCGCCTGGCGCCGGTCAAGGCCGCGGTGCTGCCGCTCTCGCGCAACGCCGACCTGACCCCGAAGGCGAAGGATCTCGCCGCCCAGCTGCGTCGCAACTGGAACGTCGACTTCGACGACGCGGGTGCCATCGGCCGTCGCTACCGTCGTCAGGACGAGATCGGTACCCCGTTCTGCATCACGGTCGACTTCGACACCATCGACGACCACGCGGTGACGATCCGCGAGCGCGACTCGATGGCGCAGGAGCGCATCGCCCTGGACAAGGTCGAGTCCTACCTGGCAGCCCGCCTCATCGGCGCCTGATTTCCCAGCTGTAAGGAACCCGCATCGGCCACCCGATGCGGGTTCCTTCGCATACACGGTCTGGACGGTTGATCACCATGTAACCGTGCGAGCATCGGTCGAGTGGGCACCTGCGTGAGTGCATGTTGATCTTGATCGAGCTGCGTTGATCACACTGCGTAGCTGACGGTTTGCGTTGGGTGGGCGCTTGCCTCACGATTTTCGTTGTGCTGTGGGAAACCGATGATGTGGTGCGGGTGCTCGACCCGTCGGAACAACGATTCGTGCGGCATGCGACCTATACCGGACGTTCTGTCACGGTGCTCGGTGAACTCGACGCGGCTGCCCTCGGGGCGGCGTTCGCGGCCTTGCAGCGGGCGTTTCCGATTCTGGTGTGCCGGATCGTCGAGGACGATGACGGCAACGGGATCCTGTTGCGGCCCGGGCACATCGACGCTGTGGGCGCCTGGGTGAGTTTCGGTGATCCCGACGAGGTGCCGATCCCCGCCGAATCGGTGGACCCCGGCGATCAACTGGCCTATCTGGATGTGGTTCTCGCCGAAGAGGATCGGGCGCGGGTCACGTTGTTCGTGCACCACAGCGTGGCCGACGCGGGGCATTGCGTCGAGCTGTTCGCGCGGTTGTGGGAGTACTACACCGACTATGTCGAGACCGGTGCGATCGCGACCCGCGCGGACGTGTCGGCGAGGGAAACGACTGCGGCTCAGGAACAGACTCGACCGGGCACGGTCCCGGAGTACCCGGCGTCGCTGGAAGCGTTGCTGGCCCAGCGGGGGATCGAGCGTGGGGAACGGTCGGGGCTGGAGCTGGTGACCAGGCCGCTCGTGGTCGCCGAGCAAGCTCGCGCCGAGCGAACCGATCCGGCGCAGCCCACGCTAGCCCGGCCCGCGCGAGTTCAGCTCGATCCCGTCGCTACCGCCCGCGTGCTCGAGATCGCTCGCGCGCATGCGGTGAGCGTGAACGGGTTGGTCACCGCCGCGGTGTTGCGGGCCTACGCCGATCTCTCCGGCGCCGACCGCGTCTCGTGCGTGTATCCCGTCGACCTGCGCAGGCGCCTCGACCCGCCGGTAGCGGCGGATGCGGGCACCAACCTGTCCGGTCTGGCCGCCTTCGTCGCGGACGCCGCCGACACCGAGGACCTCGTCGTCCTCGCTCGCCGGATCGGCACCAGCCTGCACAACGACCTGGCCGACGGCGTGATCGAACAGTCCGTCCTGCACTTCCCGGACTTCTACGGGCCGAATCGAATTCACTCCACCGCGGGTCACATCGCGTTGACCAACACCGGAACCGTGCCCACCTTCCGCGCCCCCGCCGGCCTGATCCTCGACGACTACGAGATCGTCTACCTCTCCGCACACCCCCGCCCGTCGACGGGCGCGTCCGCGGCCGTCACCTTCCTCGTCTACACCTACCTCGGCAGGCTCACCATCGGCCGGTTGGGCGGCGGCGCGCTCGCCGGCGAACTACTGGACGCGGTTGCCGCGGAACTGTCCTGGGCGCCCGCGGACCGCGAAGCCGCGACCGCCTGAGTTCGCCGACCGAGGAACCGCGTAAGTCTGCTGTGTGGCGTCGGCTGACCGGCCACCGGGCCACCGCTCGACCACGGCGCTTCACGGTCCGCGGGCGACTGTCACGGACGTTGCCCGACCGTCGCGGACCGTGCCCGACCGTCGCGGACCGTCACCGACTGCGGGCGATTGTCACTGAGCGCGGGCGACTGTCACGGACCGTGCCCGCCTGTCACGGTCGCCGTAGCCTCAGCGCGGTGCGAGAGGTTCCTGCAGTTCGGTGACCCAGCCAGCGGGGTCGGGAGTCCATTCCAGGGTGACTTCGCGCACGGGCGCGCCGGTGCGATGCCCGTTGTCCTCCACCCAGCGACCCAGTGCCTGCCACGCCGCGCCGATCCCGCTCACATTTCCGTGATAGACGGTGGTCGCCACGTGCTCGAGCGCGGGCAGATCGACGATCGAGAAGTCCGGTGCCGCAGCGGGTTCCACGTTCACCGGTACGCAGGCGTGCACGCCGACCGTGCCGTCGTCGCGCAGGTCGTAATAGGCGATCGCCGGACCCGCGATCGCGATCCCGGCCTTCGCCAGCCGGTCCGACAGTTCGCTGAACAGCGGTCCGACCACTGGACTGATCGCCTGGGGCTCGAATCCCGAAGCCCAACTGGACGATTCGGCCACCCTGACCGCGGGCACCGACTTGATCACCACATCCTGATCGGGCATGACGCCCTCCTTCTCGATGATTCGGAGTCTCGCTTCCACCTCGGTCAACCGCGAACGGTCCGCCGCGATCCGCTGTTCCAACTCGGCTCGACGCAACGTGAGCATGCCGCGCAGTCCTGCCGCGTCCGGCCCTGGCTCGAGCATCCGGCCCACCTGTTCCAGCGTGAACCCGAGTTCTTTGAGCGCGACGAGCCGGTTGAGCCGCGCCAGCTGCGCGGCGGTATAGAACCGGTAGCCGGTGGCCGCGTCGACCCTGGCAGGCGGCAACAAACCCACCGCGTCGTAGTGACGCAGCATGCGCACCGACACCTGACCGTGTCTGGCGAAATCTCCGATACTGAACATGACGCCTTCCGGTGTACGGCCTCACACAGTGAGAGAGTCAAGCGCAACTGTCGTGTCACCGCATCGGTGCTGCTCACGGCCTGGCCGGTCTGCCGCGACAGCCGATGGCAGGCCCCGCGACCGGGATCAGAATCTGCCGCCTCGGCTGACTCGCCGCGATCCCGATGAACCGCCGTAGGACCCCGGCCGGTAGCCACCGCCATACCCTCCGCGCCGAGACCCTCCGCTCATCGCGCCGCGTAAGAGCCCGTCCAGGAGGATGCCGCCAAGCACCGCACCGGACTGCGAGCCGCCCGACATCGGCTGACGTGTCTCCCATGCCCGCACGCTGGCCTGCGCCTGCTGCATGGCCCGGCCGCCGAGATCGGCCGCGGTCTGTGCGCTGGCGAGTGCGCGTTCGGGGTCGCTGCCCGCGAGCCCGCGTGCTTCGGCGAGGTGGCGTTGCGCTTCCGAAAGCCGAGTGCGGGCCTCGGCGTCCACACCGCCGCGCCGGGTGGTGATGAACGACGACGCCGCATCGATTCGCGCGGCCGCGTCGGTGAGGGTGCGATCGAGCCGACGGCGCAGATCCTCCACGGCCAGTTTGCGATCCGAGGCCGCCGCGATCGCCCGGTCCAGTTCGGTGTCGGCGGTGACCGCGGTGTGGAACGTGCCGAGGGGATCGGTCTCGGCGTTCGGGTTGTTCAGGGCTGCGGTGGCGGACGCGACCGCTGCGGTGAGGTCGGCCCCGCCGAACTCGGTGAGGCTCTTGGCCGAGCTCAGATCGGCGCGCAGTTCGTCGAGGGCGGCGGGCAGACCGTCGCGCGCCTGCTGGATATTCGTCGCGGCTTGATCGACGGCATCGAGCAAGGTCCTGGCTTGACCGATCGCGCCCTCGGCCGCCCGGATCGCCGCGACCGCCCCGCCCTGTTGGCCAACGGGTTGGGTGAGTGCGGTGTGGGCGCTGTCGATGCTGGTCTGGGCGAAGGTGATTCGTTCCAGCGCCATCCGTACGTTGTCGTGGACCGGCGCGATGACCGAGGGCGGGTAGGTCGAATTGAGCCGGGCCAGTTCGGCTTCGGAGCCAGGCATGCGTGCGGTGAGCTCGATGATGTCGCGGGTGAGGGCGTCGAGCCGGGCGGGCGCATCGATGAGCAGATCACGCATCGCGTCGAAATCGGCGACCTGCGCGTCGAGTTCGCGATCGGCCTTGCCCGCGGTGGCGAGGAGTTCGATGAGCATCGCGCGCTGCTGGTCCGGGGTCTCCGGGACGGCGTCGTCGAGTTGCTGGCGAATCGTGAACGCCTTCGCGGTGGCGGCGCGGGCGGCGTCGAGCGCGGTACGGAACGGTGTAACCGCGGTATCGCCGAATTCGCTGGTGGCCAAGGTCAATTCCTCGGCGCTGGTTCGCACCGCGTCATCGATCTCGACCAGTCGCTCGCGGGAGAGCGCGTGCAAGGTCGGCAGCGAAAGTCGCGCCAGCGCAGCCGAATCGGTCGGGTCCATCTCGCGCGCGGTGGTCAGCTCGGCACGGTCCCGGTCACCACGTCGCTTGCGCGAGAACAACACCAGACCCCCGGCCACCACGATCACGGCCAGCGCGATAAGAATCAGCACACCCCACGGCACCCCACCACCGTGCATCGCCGAACCGAGACCCTCGGCCGTGTCGATCGCGGCCTTCGCCCATTTCTGGTCGCGCAGATCGGGTTCCACCGAACCCGCGAGCAACGAGTCCAGTTCGGAATCGCTCACACCCTCGGGCAGGGTGCCGTCGAGCCAGTACCCGCGGTCGTCGACGGCCACCGCAAGCAGCAGGTCACGCTCGCTGAAGCCGGAGAGGGCGGACGTGCGGTCGGCCCAATCTTGCGGTGCCATCGACGCGAAGTCGCGCACATAGATGACCCATAGTTTCACCTGATGCTCGCGATACAACGTGTCGGCCGCATCGAGCACCTGGCGCTCGTCGGCGGCACTCAACACACCCGCCGAGTCGACCACCTGCGGACCCATCCGCGACGGTGGCTCCGCAACAGCACTCGGCGCGCACAATACGACGAGCGCGGCGATCATCGCCGCGATCAGTGCCCGCTGACCACCACGACGGACAGCTCCGCCCGGTCGACGCGGGTGTTGCTCGGCGTGGGGTTGGTGGCCCCGCACACCGCTGTGCCGCGCGATACGCAGACGCACAGTCAACGCGCGGAGTTCGGCCGATCGCTTCCTCGACAGCGGCATGTGTCGAATCTAACCGTCGCGACCGACAAGAACACGACAGTGTGACGCGCGGCTTCTACGATCGGGGCATGGTCTCAGTCGATCGCCACTACACCGGCCACGTCACCGCGGGCGGCGACGCCGAGCAGCGCGACATCCCCGGCGCCCACATCGTGAAGATGTCCGTCGGCCCGATGGACAACAACACCTACCTGATCCAGAGCACCACCACCGGCGCCACCGTCCTGATCGACGCCGCCAACGACGCCGACCGCATCATCGAACTCACCGCCCTCGAAACCCCCGGCCAGGTCGAACAGATCATCACCACCCACCGCCACCCCGATCACTGGCAGGCACTGACCGCGGTAACCAAAACCCTCGACGCGCCCACCGCCGCGCACACCCTGGACGCCGACCACATCCCGGTCCGCCCCGACCGCCTCCTGGAAGACGGCGACACCATCGAACTCGGCGACCTCACCCTCCACGTCATCCACCTGCGCGGCCACACCCCCGGCTCGATCGCCCTCGCCCTCACCGACAACGAAGGCCACACCCACCTCTTCACCGGCGATTCCCTTTTCCCAGGTGGGGTGGGCAAAACGCACAGTCCCGCCGACTTCGACACCCTCCTCACCGACGTCACCACCAAACTCTTCGACCCCTACCCCGACGACACCGTCGTCTACCCGGGCCACGGCGACGACACCACCCTCGGCGCCGACCGCGCGAACCTGCCCGAGTGGCGTGCGCGCGGCTGGTAGGTCAGGGCTCGGCGAACGTTGCCCTGGCCCGGCGCAAGTCGACCTTGTCGCCGACCAGGGGAGTGCCCTCGGCCACGAGTAGCGCCCATGCGCCCCCTTCGTGGCAGGTGGCAGGTGTGTTGTCGGTGTAGGTGACCCGCCACGACGGCACATCGTCACCGAGCAGCTCATCGCCCCGTCCGCCATCTCGTCATCTTCGACGTAGGAACACGCGAGGGCGGTCCAGTCCAGTCGCCCCGACCGCACGTTCACCGGAACGGAATCCGGTGGTGACCGCTGACCACGCGACACGTCGGACCGACCTGGCAGACTGACGAAGGTGAAATCGGGTTACTCGCGAACGGCAGCGCCCGCCCCGGATGTCAGGCATCCGCGCGGGCTGGTGTCGACGGTCTCGGTGTGGTTCGTCCGGTTGGTCGTCGGTGCGGTGCTGATGGGGTTGGTCCTGGTCGCCGGGACGGCGTTCCGGGTGTGGCAGGTGGCGCGGATCGACGACTACACCCCCGCGAACGCGATCGTGGTGCTCGGCGCCGCGCAGTATTCGGGGACGCCGTCGTCGGTGTTCGAGGCGCGGCTGTATCAGGCGTGGCGGCTCTACGAAGCCGGGGTGGCGCCGATGGTGATCACCGTCGGCGGCAAGCAGGAAGGCGACCTCTATACCGAAGCCGCTTCGGGCAAACAGTATTTGGCGGACAAGGGCGTCCCGAGCGAGAACATCCTCGCGGTCGAGACCGGCTCCGACACCCTGCGCAGCATCGAGGCCGTCGCCGCGGCGATGGGGGAGCGCGACATGTCATCAGCCGTACTCGTGAGCGATCCGTGGCATTCACTGCGAACCAGAACGATGGCTCGAGACGCCGGCCTCCAGGCGTGGACCGCACCCACCCGCACCGGACCGGCCGTCTACACGAGGGAGTCACAATTCCACGGCATCGCCCGCGAAACCGGCGCGCTGCTCTGGTACCAGCTCACTCATTTCTCGGCGGATTTCCCTTATGAGGCGGGACAGTGAGATGACAGAGACCTACACCGCGCACGACCAGGAACGCATGGTCCACGAGCCCGGCAAGACCGCATGGCCGGGCGCTGCGGGCAAGGGCCATCGCAGTGAGTTCTCCCGCGACCGTGCCCGCGTGCTGCACTCCGCCGCACTCCGCCGCCTCGCCGACAAGACCCAGGTCATGGGCCCGCGCGAAGGCGACACCCCGCGCACCCGGCTGACTCATTCGCTCGAAGTGGCCCAGATCGGGCGCAGCATCGCCGACGGTGTCGGCGCCGACCCCGACCTCGTCGACCTGGCAGGCCTTGCCCACGACATCGGCCACCCGCCCTACGGCCACAACGGCGAACGCGCCCTCGACGAATTCGCCGACGCCTACGGCGGTTTCGAAGGCAATGCGCAGAACCTGCGCATCCTGACCCGCCTCGAACCCAAGATCCTCGCCCCCGACGGAGAGAGCTTCGGGCTCAACCTGACTCGCGCGGCTCTGGACGCCACCCTCAAATACCCGTGGGGCAGAAGCGGTTCCGGCACCAAGTTCGGCGCCTACGACGACGACCTCGAGCGCCTGGCCTGGGTGCGCAAAGACGCGCCCGACCGCAAACAGAGCCTGGAATGTCAGATCATGGACTGGTCCGACGACGTCGCCTATTCGGTGCACGACGTGGAGGACGGCGTGATCGTCGGCCGCCTCGACCTGCGTTCCCTGGCCGACCCCGCCGAACAGGCCGCCCTGGCCGAACAGGGGCACGGCCAACACCCCGACCAGTCGATCGACGCGCTCGCCGCCGCCGCGCAACGCCTGTCCGAACTCGACATCGTGCGCGACGCCGCCGACTACGACGGCAGCTTCACCGCCTCGGTGGCCCTGAAACGACTCACCAGCGAACTGGTCGGCCGCTTCGCCACCGCCGCCATCTCGGCCACCCACGAACGCTACGGCGAGGGCCCGCTGAGCCGCTACGAAGCCGATCTGATCGTGCCGCGGATCGTGGCCGCCGAGGTCGCCGTCCTCAAAACCATGGCGTTGCGCTACGTGCGCTCCGACCCCGGCCACCTCGCCCGGCAGCAGACCCAGCGCGAGCGCGTGCAGGCCGTCGCCGACCGCCTGCTCACGACCGCGCCCGCCCACCTCGACGATCAGATGCTGCCGTGGTTCAACGCCGCCACCACCGAGGCCGCCCGCGTGCGCGTGGTGATCGACCAGATCGCCTCCTACACCGAGAGCCGCTTCGAACGCGTCGCCGCCTCGCTGGACTGCCGCTGAGCAGACCCGACTAGACTCGCCTCCGTGGCCGGACGAATCCCAGATCGCGATATCGCGGCGATCCGTGAACGTGTCCGGATCGAAGATGTAGTCGGTGAGTACGTGGCGCTCAAGCGCGCGGGCGCCGACTCGATCAAAGGTCTGTGCCCGTTCCACGACGAGAAATCACCGTCGTTCCATGTGCGGCCCAACCATGGGCTTTTCCACTGCTTCGGCTGTGGCGAGGGCGGCGACGTCTACAAGTTCCTGCAGCAGATGGAACACATCGGGTTCGTCGAGGCCGTCGAGCAGATGGCCGACCGCATCGGCTACCAGATCAACTACGAGGGTGGCGGCACCTCGGTGCAGCGCGATCGCGGCACCCGCTCGCGCCTGGTCGCCGCCAATGCCGCCGCGCAGGAGTTCTACGCGGCGATGCTGCACGAACCCGAGGCCGAGACCGCGCGCAAGTACCTGACCGACCGCAACTTCGACAAGGCGGTCTGGCAGCAGTTCGGCTGCGGCTACGCGCCCGCGGGCTGGGACGGTCTCACAAAACACTTGCAGCGCTTGGGTTTCGAGTTCAAGGAGCTGGAAGCGGCCGGGTTGTCCAAGCAGGGCAAGCGCGGCCCGATCGACCGGTTCCATCGTCGCCTGCTGTGGCCGATCCGCAATCTCGGCGGTGAGGTGATCGGGTTCGGTGCGCGCAAGCTCTTCGACGACGACACCATGCCCGGCAAGTACGTGAACACCCCGGAAACGTTGCTGTACAAGAAGTCTCAGGTGCTGTTCGGTCTCGACCACGCCAAGCGCGACATCTCCAAGGGCCACCAGGCCGTGGTCGTCGAGGGCTACACCGACGTCATGGCCATGCACCTGGCCGGTGTGAAAACCGCAGTTGCCTCCTGTGGCACCGCTTTCGGCGAAGAGCACCTGCAGGTGCTGCGTCGCCTGCTGATGGACGACAACTTCTGGCGCGGCGAGATCATCTACACCTTCGATGGTGACGCGGCGGGGCAGGCTGCGGCGTTGAAGGCGTTCAGCGGCGATCAGCGACTGGCCGGCCAGACCTACATCGCGATCGCGCCCGACGGCCAGGACCCGTGCGAGCTGCGCCAGCACTCCGGTGACGGTGCTGTGCGTGATCTGGTGGCGCGACGAACTCCGCTGTACGAGTTCGTGATTCGCGGACTGCTCGCCGAGCACAATCTCGACGATGTCGAGGGGCGTGTCGAGGCATTGCGTCGCACGGTGCCCGTGGTGGCCCAGATCAAGGACAACGCCACCCGCAAGGGCTACGCCACCAAGCTGGCCGGCTGGGTCGGCTGGGACGACATCCAGCTCGTCGTGCGCCGAGTCGGTGAAGAGGCGAAGAAGAACCGGATGGGCGGCAACGCCACCCCCGCGTTGAAGCAGGGCGCCGCGGCGCTCCCCGCGCCACGCGTCGAGGAGAGTTCCTCGGTCCGCCCCGCCCCGAACGACCCGGTGCTCTACGCCCAACGCCAAACCCTCAGCGCTGCACTGCAATACCCCGGCATCGCGGGCGTCGCCTTCGACGCCATCGACGCCGCCGCCTTCACCCACCCCGCCTACGTGGCCGTGCGCCTGATGATCGCCCAGGCAGGCGGCACGGCAGCAGGCCTCAGCGGCGCCGAATGGGTCGCCGCCGTCGCCGACCACACCGACGACCTGATGATCCGCGCCCTGGTCTCCGAACTGGCCAACGAGCAACTCCCGGTCCGCTCCCAGAACGACACCCCCCGCTTCATCACCGCCATCCTCGCCCGCACCCAGGAAGCCTGGGTCGGCCGCCAGATAGCCGAGCTCAAATCCAAGCTGCAGCGCCTGTCCGCCAGCGAGGAACCCGACACCTACATGACGCTGTTCGGCGACCTGGTGGCCCTGGAGCAGTACCGCAAGAGCCTCGCAGCCCAGGCGATGGGCAACGAGGGCTACGCCGCCGGGGCTTGAGTCAGGTTTGGTGACTTCGGTAAGCGTGCGGGAGGAGTACGCGACGAACAGCCTCTCCTGCTGGATCCGATCCTAGTCGGCAAACAGCAACGGTGGCTCGTTGGCCGCTGATACCCCTACGGAGACCGCGCGTCACTGGCCCGCCCATGGATCCAGGAGAAGTCCTACCCGCCGAAGCCGCCGTCGCGTCCTCGACCAGATCCTCGAGACTCTGTCCTGTGGGGAATCAATCACTGTGCCAGCGATCCGCCTACGGTTCAGGCTTCAGTTTCGGCCGCTTTTCGAAACCATGTTTCAGCTTCACTCGCCTTGCCACGGCTGCGAAGCAAGTTTCCCAGGCCATACATCGCTTTCGTGTGGCCTGCTTCGGAAGCGCGCCGCAACCAACTCTCGGCCGCGCCAGTGTGGCCTCGATCGAGCAATAGGATCCCGAGGCTGTACATCGCGGGGAGGTAGCCTGTTTCGGCGGCTTTGCGGAACCAGGTTTCGGCTTCACCGGCTCGATCTTGCTCGTGAAGTAGGACTCCGAGGTTGCCCATCGCTGTGGTGTTGCCTGTTTCGGCGGCTTTGCGGTACCAGGTTTCGGCTTTGTCGAGGTCGCCACGATCATGGTGCAACACGCCGAGGTTGAGCATTGCTTTGGCGTGGTTGCCTTCGGCGGCTTTTCGGTACCAGGTCTCAGCGTCGCCGCTACGCTCACCATGT
>NZ_JBHYRN010000011.1:0-172862 GCF_042749305.1 Nocardia sp. NPDC058705
GGCGAAGCTGAGAATTTAAGCCCCGGTAAACGGCGGTGGTAACTATAACCATCCTAAGGTAGCGAAATTCCTTGTCGGGTAAGTTCCGACCTGCACGAATGGCGTAACGACTTCTCTGCTGTCTCAACCACAGACTCGGCGAAATTGCATTACGAGTAAAGATGCTCGTTACGCGCGGCAGGACGAAAAGACCCCGGGACCTTCACTATAGCTTGGTATTGGTGTTCGGTACGGTTTGTGTAGGATAGGTGGGAGACTGTGAAGCTTGGACGCTAGTTCGAGTGGAGTCGTCGTTGAAATACCACTCTGATCGTATTGGACTTCTAACCTCGGACCATGATCTGGTTCAGGGACAGTGCCTGGTGGGTAGTTTAACTGGGGCGGTTGCCTCCCAAAATGTAACGGAGGCGCCCAAAGGTTCCCTCAGCCTGGTTGGCAATCAGGTGTTGAGTGCAAGTGCACAAGGGAGCTTGACTGTGAGACTGACAGGTCGAGCAGGGACGAAAGTCGGGACTAGTGATCCGGCACCGGCAAGTGGAAGCGGTGTCGCTCAACGGATAAAAGGTACCCCGGGGATAACAGGCTGATCTTCCCCAAGAGTCCATATCGACGGGATGGTTTGGCACCTCGATGTCGGCTCGTCGCATCCTGGGGCTGGAGTAGGTCCCAAGGGTTGGGCTGTTCGCCCATTAAAGCGGCACGCGAGCTGGGTTTAGAACGTCGTGAGACAGTTCGGTCTCTATCCGCCGCGCGCGTAAGAAACTTGAGGAAGGCTGTCCCTAGTACGAGAGGACCGGGACGGACGAACCTCTGGTGTGCCAGTTGTTCCGCCAGGAGCACTGCTGGTTGGCTACGTTCGGAAGGGATAACCGCTGAAAGCATCTAAGCGGGAAGCCTGTTCCAAGATGAGGTTTCTCTCCCACTTGATGGGTTAAGGCCCCCTACAGACCATGGGGTTGATAGGCCAGAATTGGAAGCCAGGTAACTGGTGTAGGTGACTGGTACTAATAGGCCGAGGGCTTACTATCGAAGGTGTTACGCGTCCACTGTGCGGTTTCTGAAACAACAGACACTGCAGCACACCCGACCAGGGGTTTGAACTCTCATGTGTGAGGGTTCGGGCTTGTTGGTGGGGGAGCGCTGTCTAGTTTCATAGAGTTACGGTAGTTATAGCGGTGGGGAAACGCCCGGTCCCATTCCGAACCCGGAAGCTAAGGCCACCTGCGCCGATGGTACTGCACTCGACAGGGTGTGGGAGAGTAGGACACTGCCGGAACATCCTTCGCGATAGGGGACCCTTCTTGGGTCCCCTATCGGCGTTTGTGGACTCGATACGAGTTCGGTACGCCAGGCGGACGATGCCCCGTCCTTCGTCCGTGGTTGAATTCTTAGTGGCGGGGCCATTGACAACACTCCCCGCAGGGTCGGGGAACCTAGAGAGGGATCGCCGTGTCGGAACACAACGACGGACGGAAGCCTTTCCGCCGGGACGGAGACGCCCCCGGTTTCGGCCGGCGCGGCGAACCGACCGATCGCCCCCGCGGCGGACACGGTGACAATCGCGGTGCGGGCCGCGGCGAGGGTGGCGGCTACCCCAAGCGCGACGACGCAGGCCGCTCGAGCAGCTCCGATCGTGGCAGCGCCAGTCGTGGTGGCTCCGATCGTGGAAGCTCCGATCGTGGCGGATTCCGTCGCAACGACGACAATCGCGGTTCCGGCCGTCCCGAGGGCCAGCGTGGCGGATACAACCGTGACGATCGTGGCGGAAGCTCCGACCGTGGCGGGTTCAAGCGCAGCGACAGTGGCGACCGCGGCGGCTACCAGCGCCGCGATGACGCCGGTCGTGGTGGCTCGAGCGATCGCGGTGGGTTCAAACGTAATGACGGCGGCAACGACCGTTCGTCCGGCGGTTTCGATCGCGGCGGCGACCGTGGTGGATACCGTGGAAACGACGATCGCCCTCGCGGCGGTTCGGATCGCGGTGGCTCCTCGGATCGTGGCGGCTATCAGCGTCGCGACGACAACAAGAGTGGCTACCCCAAGCGCGACGACGCAGGTCGCGGCGGTTACCAGAAGCGCGATGACAATGATCGCGGCGGCTATCAGAAGCGTGACGACAACGAACGTGGCGGGTTCAAGCGCAGCGACAGCGGCGACCGTGGCGGTTACCAGCGTCGTGATGACGCGGGCCGTGGTGGTTCCGGTGATCGTGGTGGGTTCAAGCGCAATGAGGGCGGTAGCGGCCGTCCGTCCGGCGGTTTCGATCGTGGCGGCGACCGTGGTGGATACCGCGGCAACAACGACGATCGCCCTCGCGGTGGCTCGGATCGTGGGGGCTCGTCGGATCGCGGTGGCTATCAGCGTCGCGACGACAACAAGAGTGGCTACCCCAAGCGCGACGACGCAGGTCGCGGCGGTTACCAGAAGCGCGATGACAACGATCGCGGCGGTTACCAGCGTCGTGACGACAATGATCGTGGCGGCTACCAGAAGCGTGACGACAACGATCGCGGCGGATTCAAGCGTAGCGACAGTGGCGACCGTGGTGGCTACCAGCGGCGCGATGACGCCGGTCGTGGCGGTTCGAGCGATCGCGGTGGATTCAAGCGTAATGACGGCGGCAACGACCGTTCGTCGGGCGGATACCGTGGCAACAACGACGACCGTCCCCGTGGCGGTTCGGGTGGCGGGTTCCGTCGTAACGAAGGCGACGACCGTTCGCGTGGCAGCTCCGATCGCGGCAGTGACCGTGGTGGCAGCTCCGATCGTGGCGGCTTCCGCCGCAATGACAGTGACGACCGTTCGCGCGGTGGTTCGGATCGTGGCGGCTACCAGAAGCGTGACGACAAGGGTGGTTACCCGCGTCGCGACGACAGCGGCAAGGGCGGCTACCAGCGTCGCGACGATGACCGCGGGCCCAGGCGTGACGACGACCGCGGCGGGTTCAAGCGTGATGCCCGTACTGCCGGCCAGGGCCGGTTCGTCGGCGAGGACGGCAAGCCGCTCAACGGCACCTACCGTGAGAAGCGCACCGAGCGCGAAAGCGATGTGCTCGGTGTCGTCTCGGCCGCGGCTGCTGACGACGTCGAGGAGTCGACCATCGAACGTGACGACAGTACGGCCACGGCCGGTGCATCGGACACCGCAGCAGCGAGCGACAAGTCGACCGCGTCCACTGAGCAGTCCGACGGCGCTGCCACCGAGCGCTCGGAGCCGAGTGCGGCTCGGGTAGCAGACGGCGACCGGACCGCGGAAGCTACGTCCACTGGTGTCAGCGATGCCGCGGACGACCGTTCGCGTGGCACGGATCGCGATGAGTCCGATAACGACGACTCGGCTCTCGACGACCGGACTCGCACTGCGGATCGTGACGAGCGCCCGCGTGCGGCCGATCTCGATAACGGGTCTCGTACCGCGGATCGCGACGAGGCCCCGCGTGCGGCGGATCTGGACGAGCGTTTGACCGACGCTTCGGATCGTGATGAGCCGTCGCGTCTTTCGGCCGGCGACGAGCCTTCGCGTGACGACCGTGCGCGTAGTGAAGCGGATCGCGACGACCGTTCGCGCGGCTCGGATCGTGACGACCGTGCGCGTAGTGAGTCTGATCGTGACGACCGTTCGCGTGGTTCGGATCGCGACGACCGGTCCGGTGGTTCGGATCGCGGCGAACGCCCGCGTAGTGACGATCGTGATGATCGCGCGCGCGGCGACGATCGCGGCGAGCGGCGTGGATTCGCGGATCGCGGTGTTCGTTCGGATCGTGACGACCGCTCGCGTGGTGGCTCGGAATCCGGCGCGGCCCGGACGAGTGGCTTCAGCGGCGGCGACGATCGTCGTCGTGGTGGTGAAGGTGCCCGTGCGGCTGGCGGGCGGCCGGATGATCGTCGGGCGGCTCGTCCCGAAGAACCCGATCTGCCCGAGGACGTGGTGGCTTCCGATCTGGATCCGGCGGTGCGCCGCGATCTGCTGAGCCTGGACAAGAACAACGCCGATTCGGTGGCCCGGCACATGGTGATGGCCGTCGAGCTGCTCGATGACGACCCGCGACTGGCGCTGGCCCACGCCCGGGCCGCACGGCAGCGTGCGGGCCGTATCGCGGTGGTGCGGGAAACCGCCGGTGTCGTGGCCTACCACGCCGAGGAGTGGGCCGAGGCGCTGTCGGAGCTGCGGACCGCACGACGCATGTCGGGTGGTGCCGGGCTGCTCGCGGTGATGGCGGACTGCGAGCGCGGTCTCGGCAGGCCGGAACGGGCCATCGAGCTCGGTCGCAGCGAGGAGGCGCAGACGCTCACCGGCGACGAAGCCGCCGAGCTGCGAATGGTCGTCGCGGGCGCCCGCATGGACCTGGGTCAGTTCGACCAGGCCGTGGTGACGCTGCAGGCCTCCGATCTGGACCCGTCGCGCACCGGTTCCGCCGCGGCGCGCCTGTTCTACGCCTACGCCGACGCGCTGGTCGCGGCAGGCCGGACCGACGAGGGCCTGCAGTGGTTCCTCAACGCCGCCGCCGCCGACCTCGATGACGAAACCGACGCCGAGGAGCGGGCAACCGAACTCACCGGCGACGCACAGTAGAACAGCACAGGCCGCAGGCAGGGAACTTCGAAGGGTTCCCAGCCTGCGGCCTTTTGCATGTCCGCAGTGTCCCGGAAAATGCCGGTGGCCGACGTGGAACCGGGCACACTGCGCCCGAACACGGCCCGCATACCCGATCATGAAGGGTGCGAGCGCTATTCGACAGCCGAGGAGAGCCGAAGCTGTCGGTGCCTTCGCCTAGGGTCGCGGATGTGTTCGACCCGGCAGTGACGACGGAGTGAGGGTGGATGAACCGGCTGCGCGATCAATACGACGCTTTGCTGCTCGACCTGGACGGAACGCTGTACCGCGGACCCGACGTGATCGCGGGTGCGCCCGAAGCGCTTGCCCCGGACGGTGATTCGGCGCAACGGCTGGTCTACGTCACCAACAACGCCGCCCGTGGTCCCGGTTCCGTGGCACACCACCTGGATGAACTCGGCTACCCGGCCACCGCCGACGACGTGGTGACCAGTGCCCAAGCCGCGGCCCGCATGCTCTCCGAACGTCTGAGCCCCGGTGACCGAGTGCTCGTCGTCGGTACCGACGATCTGGCCGCCGAGGTGAAGGCCGTCGGCCTCGAGCCCATCCGCCGGTTCGGTGACACCGCACCGGCAGCCGTCGTGCAGGGCCATTCGCCGACGACCGCGTGGCCCGACCTCGCCGAAGCCGCCTACGCCTTGCGCGCGGGCGCGCTGTGGATCGCCGCCAATGCCGACCGCACCCTGCCCAACGAGCGCGGCCTCGCCCCCGGCAACGGTTCGATGGTCGCAGCCCTGGCCACCGCCTCCGATCGCGAACCCCTCGTGGCGGGCAAGCCGTTCGCGCCGCTGATGGAAGACGCGATCGAGCGCGCTGGCACCCGCCGCGCGCTGGTGGTGGGCGACCGCCTCGACACCGATATCGAAGGCGCCAACGGCCTCGGCCTCGACTCGCTGCTGGTGCTGACCGGAGTCAGCACCCTGGACGAGGCGCTCGGCGCGTCCGCCGCCAGGATCCCCACCTACATCGCCGCCACCCTCGACGCACTCAACAACGCCGCACCGGTGGAAGCGGCCGCACCAGCAGACATCGCGGAACTGTTGCGACAGCATCCCGGCCGGGCGGTACGGGTGCGCGCAGCCGATTCGGAAATCCGATAGCGTTGACGCCACGATGAGTACAGCGAGTTCACCGCCGAACGGCGCGTCACAGCCTCCCCGGCCCGGGATTCCCGTGCCGGGCGCTCACCTGCCCGGTGCCCCGGCGCATCAGGAACCGGCCGATCCGAACCGGATCAAGGCCGACGTCGACGCACTGCTCGCCGAACTCGGCCCGCGCGCCGCGGCGAGCCCGGCGGAGAACACCGAGACCGGCGCCGACATCACCCGCCGTGCGCGCATCCTCGAGCAGGCGCACGACGTACTGGTCGACGCGCTGGCGACCGTGGACAAGATCTGAGGTGGCCAGACGAGCGCGTGTGGACGCCGAACTGGTTCGCCGCGGATTGGCGCGATCGCGAGAACATGCGGTCGAACTGATCAGCGCGGGCCGCGTCCTGATTGCCGGCACCGTCGCCGTGAAACCGGCCACGGCCGTGGAGACGGGGACCCCGCTGATCGTGCGGGAGGAACCCGACGAGGTGTCGTGGGCATCGCGTGGTGCGCACAAACTGCTCGGCGCGCTCGAGGCGTTCGAGCCCGAAGGTGTCAGCATCGCGGGAAAGCGGTGTCTGGACGCGGGCGCGTCGACCGGCGGGTTCACCGATGTGCTGCTCAACAAGGGCGCCAGCGAGGTGGTCGCGGTCGACGTCGGCTACGGCCAGCTGATCTGGCGACTGCAGAACGACGACCGGGTGACGGTGTTCGATCGCACCAACGTGCGCAACATCACCCCCGAATCCATCAGCGGCACAGTCGAAGTCGTTGTCGGTGACCTGTCGTTCATCTCGCTCGCGCTCGTCCTGCCCGCCCTGGCGGCCTGTGCTGCCGAGGGCGCCGATCTGCTGCCGATGGTGAAGCCGCAGTTCGAGGTCGGTAAGGACCGGGTCGGTTCGGGCGGGGTGGTGCGCGATCCGGCGCTGCGCATCGAAGTGGTGTGTGACGTCGCGACCGCGGCCGCCGCGCTCGGGCTTCGCACGCTCGGTGTGGTCGCCAGTCCGTTGCCTGGTCCGTCGGGCAATGTCGAGTATTTCCTGTGGCTGCGCAAGGTCGGCCCGTTCGACTACGACGCCGAACAGGTGCGGGCGCTGGTCGCGAAGGCTGTCGAGGAGGGTCCGCAGTGAGTACGCATGTCGGCGGCAGGGAGATCCTGCTCGTCGCCCATCCCGGTCGCGCGGAGATCATCGAGACCGCGCACCGGGTGGCGAAGATCTTCGCCGAAGCGGGTATCTGCCTGCGGGTACTCGCCGACGAGGCCGACAGCACCCGGTTCGAGGACGAAGCCGGGTATCCGGTGCGGGTGGTGCCGCACAGCCCGTCCGCGGCGCAGGGCTGTGAGATGGTGCTCGCCCTCGGTGGTGACGGCACGTTCTTGCGCGCGGCCGAACTCGGCAGGCCCGCCGGGGTGCCGGTGCTCGGAATCAACCTGGGCCGCATCGGTTTTCTCACCGAAGCCGAGGCCGAGAACCTCGACGAGGCACTCTCGCAGGTGGTCGACCGTGACTATCAGGTCGAAAACCGGATGACCATCGACGTCACCGTGCGCGTCGACGACACGATCGTCGAACGCGGCTGGGCGCTCAACGAGGCCAGTCTCGAGAACGCCCAGCGGATGGGTGTGCTGGAAGTTGTCCTCGAAGTGGACGGACGGCCGGTCTCGGCGTTCGGCTGCGACGGCATCCTCATTTCCACTCCTACCGGGTCGACCGCCTACGCGTTCTCGGCCGGTGGTCCAGTGGTCTGGCCGGAAGTCGAGGCGATGCTGGTGATCCCGAGCAACGCCCACGCGTTGTTCGCGCGGCCACTGGTGACAAGTCCGGATTCGCGGATCGCGGTGGAAACCGTGGCGACCGGGCACGACGCGATCGTTTTCCTCGACGGCCGACGCACCCTCGCGTTGCCGCGTGGCGGCCGCGCCGAAGTAGTGCGCGGCGAACGTCCGGTCCGGTGGGTGCGGCTCGATTCCGCGCCCTTCGCCGACCGGATGGTGCGCAAGTTCCAGCTGCCGGTCACCGGCTGGCGGGGCAGACAGCGAACGGAAGAGCACTGATGCTGACAGAGATCAGGATTGACGGACTCGGTGTCATCTCGACGGCCACCGCGCAGTTCCATGCCGGTCTGACCGTGCTCACCGGTGAGACCGGTGCGGGCAAGACCATGGTTGTCACCAGCTTGCACCTGCTCAGCGGTGCGCGCGCCGACGCGGGACGGGTACGCCTCGGCGCGGCGAAAGCCGTGGTGGAGGGCCGTTTCGTCGTCGACGACGTGAACGATGCCGCGCGCGCTGCGGTCGGGGAGGTGCTGGAATCGGCGGGTGCCGAGGCCGACGAGGACGGCAGTGTGATCGCGGTCCGCACCGTCAACAGCGACGGACGGTCGCGCGCGCATCTGGGTGGGCGCGGGGTGCCCGCCGCGGTGCTCGGTGAGTTCACCTCCCGGTTGTTGACCGTGCACGGTCAGAACGACCAGTTGCGGTTGCAGCGGCCCGAACAGCAACTGTCGGCGCTCGACCAGTTCGCCGGTGACGGCGTCGCCGGACTGCTGCGCAAGTACCAGGTGCACCGCCGGTCCTGGCTGGACGCGCGCACCGAATTGCTCGAACGCACCGCGCGCAGCAGGGAATTGGCACTCGAAGCCGACCGGCTCAAGCATTCGCTCGGCGAAATCGACGAGATCGCGCCCGAACCCGGTGAGGACACCCGCCTGGTCGCCGAGATCCGCAGGCTCAGCGACCTCGATTCGCTGCGTGAGGCGGCTGTCGCCGCGCACGAGTCACTGTCGGGACCGAGTGACGCACCGGCTGACGGTGGTGGTGTGCTCGACCTGCTCGGCGTTGCCCGTGCCCGCCTGGATTCCGCTGACGACCCGGCGCTGGCCGCGCTGGCACCACGTCTGGGCGAGGCGATCGCGGTCGTCGTCGACGCCGCCACCGAACTCAGCAGTTATCTGTCGGAGTTGCCGTCCGATCCCAGCTCACTGGACTCGATGCTCACCCGTCAGGCCGAACTCAAATCGCTGACCCGCAAATACGCACCCGATATCGACGGTGTGATCGCTTGGGCCGACGAGTCGCGTTCGCGTTTGGACTCCCTCGATGTGTCCGAAGACGCGCTGGCCAAACTGGCCGGTGAGGTCGAGACGGCCGCGGGCAAGGTGCGTGAGGCGGCCCGCAAGCTCAGTGCCGCCCGCGCCAAGTCGGCGGGCAAGCTGGCGAGCGCGGTGAGCACCGAACTCGGCGGGCTGGCGATGGGCAAGGCGCGCCTGGAAGTCCAGGTTCGCCCGATGCAGGCGAGCCCCCAGGATTCGGCGCCGCTCGACGTCGACGGTGTGCTGCTGCACGCCGGGTCCAACGGCTGCGACGAAGTGGAATTCCGGCTCTCCGCCCATTCCGGCGCGCAGTCGCTGCCGCTGAGCAAGAGCGCTTCCGGCGGTGAACTCTCGCGGGTGATGCTGGCCCTGGAAGTGGTGCTCGCGGGTTCCGATCACGGCGCGACCATGGTGTTCGACGAGGTCGACGCGGGCGTCGGCGGCCGGGCCGCGGTGGAGATCGGCAAGCGCCTCGCGCGCCTGGCCCGCACCCACCAGGTCATCGTCGTCACCCACCTGCCCCAGGTGGCGGCCTTCGCCGACACCCACCTGGTGGTGAACAAGTCCGATGACGGAAAAGGCAAGGTGGACAGCGGAGTTCGCACGCTGACCGACGAGGAACGCGTAGTGGAACTGGCCCGCATGCTCGCCGGCCTCGACGACACCGAGACCGGCCGCGCCCACGCGGAAGAACTTCTCGAAACCGCTCGCGCCGAGCGATTACCTGCCTGAAAAGCAGCGACGTCGCCTACCGCAACGGCAGGCGACGTCGGCTTCGATCAGCGCAGGGCTTTACGCACGCCGCCGAGGAGCTGGTTGGTCAGCTGACGGAGACCGAACTCCAGGACCGGGGCGGGCACGGGCAGCGACGGCTGGGACTCCATCGTGTACACCACGCGGGTGCCGCCCTCGGCGGTGTCGGTGAAGTCGATCGTGCCGACGTGGCGCTTGACCGGGGCACCCTTGACGATCTTGTACTCCATCCGCTCACCGGGGACCAGCGCGGTGATCTCCTCGGTGACGCCGACCTTGCCGAAACCGAGCAGGTGCTGGGCGCCGACGCCGGTGGCCGGGTCGCCTGCCTTGACGAGCTTGACCTGGATCGGCAGGTACGGGCTGACGCTCTCACGCTCGGTGAAGAGGCGGTAGACAATGTCGCGAGGTGCGTCGAAAACCGTCTCGACGGTGCTGCGTGGCATGAATGTGTCTCCTGTCCGAAATGTCTGTGACCCGGAGCATACGGGTAGTGGTGCGCCGGGCTCCGACCGGCGCGCCTCCACCAAAGGTTGAGGGTTTGGCTTCATCATCGGCCTCATGAAGATGCCGGCGCTGTTGTCACGGAACACGGAAACGCTGCCCGGTGTCGCCGGGATCGCCCGGGTGGATCGCGATACCGGACGATTGCTGCGGCGGGTGGGTCCAGGGGATGTCGCTGTCCTCGACGCGACCGATCTCGACCGCCACACCGCCGACCGACTCGTCGAGGCCGGGGTGCTTGCGGTGATCAACACCTCACCGTCGATTTCCGGCCGATATCCCAATCTCGGCCCGGAAGTGCTGGTGGCCAACGGGATCGTGCTGATGGACACCGTGTCCTCCGACGCGTTCGGCAAGATCAAGGACGGCGCCAAGGTGCGCATCGACGGCGGCATCGTCTACGCCGACAAGCTGACCAAGAAGGAACCCGAGGTCCTGGTCGAGGGCATCGAGTTCGACGAGGCGACCATCGCCGATCGGATGATCGAGGCGCGCAACGGTCTTGCCGACCACCTCGACGCCTTCGCGGGCAACACCACCGAATTCGTGCGCACCGAGAGCGCGCTGTTGATCGACGGTGTCGGCGTGCCCGATATCGAGTTGGACCTGCGCGACCGGCACGTGGTCGTGATCGCCGACGGCTCGGGCCATCTCGAGGAATTGCAGCGGCTCAAGCCGTTCATCAAGGAGTACGCGCCGATTCTGATCGGTGTCGGCAGCGGTGCCGACACCTTGCGCAAGCTCAAGTACACGCCTGATCTGATCGTCGGCGATCCCGACGAGATCAGCACGGAGACCTTGAAATCCGGTGCGGAGATGATCCTGCCCGCCGACACCGACGGTCACGCCAACGGACTGGAGCGCATCCAGGATCTCGGGATCGGCGCCACCACCTTCCCGTCTTCGGGTTCGCCGACCGATCTCGCGTTGATGTTGGCCGACCATCACGGCGCGTCCCTGATCGTGCTGGCAGGCGCGCACGCCTCGCTCGAGGATTTCTTCGACCGTGGCCGTCGCGACAGCAATCCGGCCACGTTCCTGACCCGGTTGAAGGTCGGTTCGAAACTGGTCGACGCGAACGCGGTGTCGACCCTGTACCGGCATCGTTCCGTGGGCGCCGCGGTGGCGCTGGTGGTGCTGGCCGCGCTGGTGGCGATCGTGGTGGTGATCCTGGCCTCGCGCAACGGTTCCGAGGTGCTGGACTGGGCGATCGAATACTGGAACAGCTTCGTCCTGTGGGTGCGTGGTCTGCTGTGATCTCGTTGCGTCAACACGCCATCTCGATCGCGGCGATCTTCCTCGCGCTGGCGATCGGGGTGGTCCTTGGTTCGCACACCCTCGCGGGTGACATGATCTCAGGCCTGCGCTCGGATAAATCCGACCTGAACACCCAGGTAGACGAGCTGTCGGCGCAGAACGCCCAACTCACCGCCCGTCTCGACGCCGCTGACCAGTTCATCGCAGGCGCGGCCCCCCGCATCCTGAACGGCACCCTGGCCGACCGCACCGTCGTCGTCCTCACCACCCCCGACGCCGACCCCGGCGACATCGACGGCGTCACCAACTCCCTGCGCACGGCAGGCGCCACCGTGACCGGCCGCGTCGCCCTCACCGACTCCTTCGTAGACGCGGGGGAGGGCGACCGCATGCGCTCGACCCTCACCAACATCGTCCCCGCGGGCGCCCAACTCAACACCGGCGCCGTAGACCAGGGCAGCCTCGCAGGCGACCTCCTCGGCCTCGCCCTACTCCAAGACCCCACAACCAACCACCCCCGCAGCACCCCCGAGGAACTGTCCCTCATTCTCGAAACCCTCCGAGGCGGCAACTTCCTCACCTACACCGACCCCCCGACGAGACCAGCGCAACTAGCCGTCGTCATCACCGGCAACGGTGTCGAATCCGACACCGGCCAGGGCGCGACTATCGCCCGCTTCACCACCGCCCTTCGAGCAAGAGCCGCAGGCACAGTCCTCGCAGGCCGCCAAGGCGCCGCCGAAGACAACGCCGCGATAGCCAACGTCCGAGCCCAAGCCCCCCTCGCGACAACAGTCACCACAGTCGACAACATCGACCGCGAAATAGGCCGAGTAACAACAACACTCGCTTTGACAGAACAGCTCACAGGCGTCGCAGGCCGCTACGGAACAGGCCCAACAGCAACGTCACTGACCCTCGTAGCAATGCCCCGCTGAGTGAGAACCTCACCACTCCCCAACGCAAGATTTCGCGCCTCGCGTTCATAACGCAACGACTGATTTCGCGAGGACATGGGTAACTCGCCGGGCACGCCCAGAAGCCTCTCACCGTCGTTCCGCCGGTCCGCGAGCTCAACACGCCGCCCGCTAACGACCGGCAAAATACGCGGAGAGGCGGACTAGCGGTACTGTGGTGGTCCGTGGGTCATCAACGGAATCAGGCTAAAAGTGCCACCAAGCACATCTTCGTGAGCGGTGGCGTCGCCTCCTCATTGGGTAAGGGTCTCACCGCCTCCAGCCTCGGTCAGCTCCTGACCGCGCGCGGCATGCGGGTGACGATGCAGAAGCTCGACCCGTATCTCAATGTCGATCCAGGCACCATGAACCCGTTCCAGCACGGCGAGGTGTTCGTCACCGAGGACGGCGCCGAGACCGACCTGGACGTGGGTCATTACGAGCGTTTCCTCGATCGCGATCTCACCATGGACGCGAACGTGACCACCGGTCAGATCTATTCGACGGTGATCGCCAAGGAGCGTCGTGGCGAGTATCTGGGCGATACGGTGCAGGTCATCCCGCATATCACCGACGAGATCAAGAACCGCATCCTCGCGATGCAGGGTCCCGATCTCGAGGGGCATGTGCCGGATGTGGTGATCACCGAGATCGGTGGCACCGTCGGTGACATCGAGTCGCAGCCGTTCCTCGAGGCGGCGCGCCAGATTCGTCACGATGTGGGTCGCGACAACGTGTTCTTCCTGCACGTGTCGCTGGTGCCGTATCTGGCGCCTTCGGGTGAGCTCAAGACCAAGCCGACGCAGCATTCGGTGGCGGCGTTGCGCAATATCGGTATCCAGCCCGACGCGCTGATCCTGCGGTGTGACCGTGAGGTGCCGCAGGGTCTCAAGAACAAGATCGCGCTGATGTGTGACGTCGACGTCGAGGCGTGCATTTCCACCCCCGACGCGCCGTCGATCTACGACATCCCGAAGGTGCTGCACAGCGAGGGCCTCGACGCCTATGTGGTGCGCAAGCTCGGGTTGCCGTTCCGCGATGTGGACTGGAAGGTGTGGGGCGATCTGCTCGATCGCGTGCATTCCCCGCGCGAGACCGTCGAGGTGGCGCTGGTCGGCAAGTACGTCGATCTGCCCGATGCCTATCTGTCGGTGACCGAGGCGCTGCGTGCGGGCGGTTTCGCGCATCGCGCCAAGGTGAACATCCGCTGGGTGCCCTCGGACGAGTGCGAGACCGAGGCGGGCGCGCAGGCGGCGTTGCGTGATGTCGACGCCGTGCTGATCCCCGGTGGGTTCGGTATTCGCGGTATCGAGGGCAAGCTCGGCGCGATCGGTTACGCCCGGCACCGGGGTATCCCGCTGCTGGGTCTGTGTCTGGGTCTGCAGTGTGTGGTCATCGAGGCGGCCCGTTCGGTCGGTATCGCCGACGCGAACTCCGCGGAATTCGAGCCCGACACCAAGAACCCGGTCATCTCGACCATGGCCGATCAGGAAGACGTCGTCGCCGGTGAAGCCGATCTGGGCGGCACCATGCGCCTGGGCGCCTACCCGGCCACGCTGAAGAAGGGCTCGGTCGTCGCGCAGGCGTACGGCACCGAGAACGTCTCCGAGCGGCACCGGCACCGGTTCGAGGTGAACAACTCCTACCGCGACGCCATCGCCAAGAGCGGCCTGGTGTTCTCGGGCACCTCGCCCGACGGGCATCTGGTGGAGTTCGTCGAGTACCCGGCTTCGGTGCATCCGTTCTTCGTCGCCACCCAGGCGCACCCGGAGCTCAAGAGCCGTCCGACGCGGCCGCATCCGCTGTTCGCGGCGCTGATCAACGCGGCGTTGAAATATAAACTGGCCGAACGCCTTCCCGTAGACTTCCCGGAGGAAGAGCTGGCTGAGCAGGCCGCGGAACTCTAGGAAGAGGCATATGAGCGAGCCCGGTAGTCACGACTTCGAGACGGTGTCGAGCCGGGTGCTCTACAGCGGCGCGATCCTGGCCCTGCGTCAGGATCAGGTCAGGATGCCGGACGGGCGGGTCGCCGAGCGTGAGGTCATCGAGCATCACGGTGCGGTGGCGGTGCTCGCGCTCGATGACGACGGCAATGTCGTGTTGATCCGGCAGTACCGGCATCCGATCGGTACCCGGTTGCTGGAGCTGCCCGCCGGGTTGCTCGATATCGACGGTGAGGACCCGCTCACCGCGGCCAAGCGTGAGCTGGCCGAGGAGACGGGCCTCGCCGCCGCGCAGTGGTCGGTGCTGGTGGATGTGGCGTTGTCGCCGGGGTTCACCGACGAGGCGCTGCGGGTGTTCTTCGCGACCGGTCTGAGCAGCACCGACCGGCCCGATCCCGAGCACGAGGAAGCCGATCTGGAACTGGTGCGGATGCCCCTCGACGAGGCGGTGCGCGCCGCGTTGGCGGGGGAGATCGTGAACGCGACCGCGGTCGCCGGGGTGCTCGCCTATGCCGCCGCGCGGGCGAGCGGGGTAGGGCTGCGGTCTCCGGATGCGCCGTGGCTCGGTCAGCCGACGAAGTTCCTGCGCCGCAAAGCCGCCGAGGCGCAGGCGAAGCCCGGTAGCGAAGCGTGAACAGCACCGCGACAGTCGGCGGGGACTAGGCGGGGCGCGTGCTCGAGCGGGAGATCGACGCCTACCTCGACCACCTGACGGTCGAGCGCGGAGCCGCGCGTAACACCCTCGGCGCCTACCGCCGCGACCTGGCCCGCTACCGGAACTTCCTCGCCGGTCGAGGCGTGGAGAGTTTGCGCGCGGTGGCCCAGGGTGACGTCGCCGAATTCACGATGGCGTTGCGTTCCGGTGGCGCCGATCATCCTGCGCTGGCGGCCGGTTCGGTGGCGCGGGCGTTGATCGCGGTGCGCGGGCTGCACCGGTTCGCCGCCGCCGAAGGCATCACCGACACCGATGTGGCGCATGCGGTCAAACCACCCGCGCCGGGTCGCCGGTTGCCCAAAGCGCTGCCCTACGACCAGGTTCTGCGATTGCTCGAATCGGCGGGCGGCGAACCGGACGGTTCCGACGGTGGACCGCGCGGGCTTCGTGATCGGGCACTGCTGGAGCTGCTCTATTCCACGGGCGCGCGCATTTCGGAAATGGTCGGACTCGACGTCGACGACATCGACACCGAACAACGCTGTGTGGTGCTGCACGGCAAGGGCGGGAAACAGCGTCTCGTCCCGATCGGCCGCCCGGCCCTCGCCGCCGTCGACGCGTATCTCGTGCGCGGTCGGCCCACTCTAGCCGCGAGCGGAAAGGGTTCCGGCGGAGCGCTTTTCCTCAATGCTCGCGGTGGCAGGCTGTCCCGGCAGAGCGCCTGGCAGGTCTTGCAGACCGCCGCCGAACGGGCCGGAATCGGGGCCACGGTCTCGCCGCACACCCTGCGTCACTCCTTCGCCACCCACCTGCTCGACGGTGGCGCCGACGTGCGCGTGGTGCAGGAACTGCTCGGCCACGCCTCGGTGACCACGACCCAGATCTACACCCTCGTGACCGTGAGCACGCTGCGCGAAGTGTGGGCAGGCGCCCATCCCCGTGCGACATGACCCGTCATCGATGTGCGCGGAGCAGGTATCGTGCGAACACGCCCGGCGTTGCCATGCCGTACCTCACCGGTCCGAGCGGTAGCGTCTACCCAGAGCTGGACCGAACGAAAGCGAGCCGGTCCCGGATCGGCCTCGCTACCCTCGACAGGGGTTACCGGCAAGGAAAACGTATAAGGAGCAGCGGATCGTGACGACAGCGGAAACACCGTGGGACGGTGGACCGGAACAGGTCACCGAGCCCGTCGAGATGGGCCCGACCGGCCGCCCGCTGCGCCTGGTGCCCGATCCACCGCAGGTCCAGCGCCATGGTGACGCGCTCGTCGTCGCCATGTGCAATCAGAAGGGCGGGGTCGGCAAGACCACCTCGACCATCAATCTCGGTGCGGCACTGGCCGAATACGGTCGTCGCGTGCTGCTGGTCGACCTCGACCCGCAGGGCGCGCTCTCGGCCGGACTCGGTGTGGCACACCACGATCTCGATCTCACCGTGCACGACCTGCTGATCGGCGGCAAGGCCAAGGTCGACGACGTGCTGCAGACCACCAAGGTCGACGGCATGGACCTGCTACCCAGCAACATCGACCTCTCCGCGGCCGAGATCCAGCTGGTCAACGAGGTCGGCCGCGAACAGTCGCTCGGCCGTGCCCTGCACGGCGTGCGCGATCGCTACGACTACATCCTCATCGACTGCCAGCCCTCGCTCGGCCTGCTCACCGTCAACGCGCTGGCCTGTTCCGACGGTGTGATCATTCCGATGGAGTGCGAGTACTTCTCGCTGCGTGGCCTCGCGCTGCTCAACGACACCGTCGAGAAAGTGCGCGACCGTCTCAACCCGCGGCTGAGCCTCTACGGCATCGTGGTCACCATGTTCGATGCGCGACTGCTGCATTCGCGTCAGGTGATGTCGCGCGTGGTCGAGGTGTTCGGCGATCTGGTCTATGACACCGCCATCTCGCGTACCGTGCGCTTCCCCGACGCCAGCGTCGCGGGGGAGCCGATCACCACCTGGTCGCCGAAATCGGGCGGCGCTGAGTCGTACCGTGCGATGGCCCGCGAAGTCATCCACCGGTCGGGCCGGTGATCGGAGCTCCACCTGCGGTGCAAGCAGTACCCGAAGACGCGGTACCGGACGCGGAGAAGTCCGGGTTCCACTTGCGGCTCACCAATTTCGAGGGGCCGTTCGATCTGCTGCTGACGCTGATCAGCTCGCGCAAACTCGATGTCACCGAAGTCGCGCTGCACCAGGTCACCGATGAATTCATCGCCTACACCAAGGCATTGACCGCCGAGCTGGCCGGCAACACCAAGCTGCGCGCGGACAAGATTCTCGATCAGACCACCGAATTCCTCGTCGTCGCCGCCACTCTGCTCGACCTCAAGGCTGCTCGGCTGCTGCCGTCGGGGGAGATGACCGACGCGGACGATCTCGAACTCCTCGACGCTCGCGATCTGCTGTTCGCGCGACTGCTGCAGTACCGCGCGTTCAAGCAGGTGGCCGAGCTGCTCGCCGAACTGGAAGCCGCGGCCCTGCGCCGGTACCCGCGCTCGGTGGCACTGGAAGAACAGTTCGAAGGGCTGCTGCCCGAGGTGACGCTCGGCGTGGATATCGCCGCGTTCGCCGAGATCGCCGCGGCCGCCTTCCGGCCACGCCCGATCGCCGAGGTCGGGCTCGGGCATCTGCACATGCACACCATCTCGGTCGCCGAACAGGCCGAGGTGGTGCTGGCCCTCTTGAAGCAACGCGGGCCGGGCGGGTGGACGACGTTCGCCGAATTGGTGGTCGACTGCACAGTCCCGGTGGAAATCGTGGCGCGGTTCCTGGCGTTGTTGGAGCTGTATCGCGGTAAGACCATCGCCTTCGACCAACCCGATCCGCTCGGGCCGCTGGCTGTCAGCTGGCTCGGCGAGCTCGACGTGGAGGCGGAAGCGGCGGCGTTGAAGTTCGAGGAGGATTACGGGTGAGCGCATCGGGCCCGCAGGCGCCGGCACAGAGTGACCACCCAGGGCCCACGATCATCCGAGGAGGCAGAGCATGACGGAAGCAGTGGCGGAATTCACCTCCGAGCCACTCGACGACCTCGAATTGCGCTCGGCCCTCGAGGCCATGTTGCTCGTCGTCGACGCCCCGGCACCGACAGAACAGCTGGCAGCGGCCCTGGACGACACCAGCGAGCGCGTCGAAACCGTGCTGCGCGCGATGTCGGCCGAACTGACCGAACGAGGCAGCGGCATCGACCTGCGTTTCGTCGGTGACGGATGGCGCTTCTATACTCGACAGGAGTACGCGCCCTACGTCGAGCGTGTACTGCTCGACGGGGCCCGGACCAAACTGACCCGGGCCGCCTTGGAAACCTTGGCGGTAGTCGCCTACCGCCAGCCGGTGACCCGCATGCGGGTCAGCGCGGTCCGAGGGGTGAACGTCGACGGAGTGATGCGCACGCTGCTGGCCAGAGGCTTGATCGCGGAAGCAGGTCAGGACCCCGAAACCAACGGCACGTTGTACCGCACCACCGAGTTGTTCCTCGAACGGATCGGGCTCGCCTCTCTCGGCGACCTGCCACTGCTGGCGCCGCTGCTTCCCGGCGTCGATCTGATCGACGAGATCAGCGAGAGCCTGGAAACCGATCCCCGGTTCACCAGGCTGAAGAAATCCGCCGAGTCCGACATGGACCTCGGCACTGACGATTGACAGGACAGATGAATAATTCCGCT
This sequence comes from Nocardia sp. NPDC058705, assembly GCF_042749305.1. Lineage (NCBI taxonomy): Bacteria > Bacillati > Actinomycetota > Actinomycetes > Mycobacteriales > Nocardiaceae > Nocardia > Nocardia sp. NPDC058705. Next base: position 18,529 of record NZ_JBHYRN010000011.1, read on the forward strand.
CGCCGAGATGGCACACCGGATCGAAGAAGTCGCAGCGACCAGCCCCGAAGTGGCGCGAATCGAACCGCGGGTAACCGCGGCGACAGTGCGCGCACCGGGCAGGGGAGCTCCCGCGCAGGTGCTCCCGCCCGCGGCGCGGGTGGCTATCAGCGCGGCAATCAGACAGCAGCCCGGTCCGCGGGCAGCTTCCAGCGTGACGCCGAATCCGGCGGTCGTCGTGGGTCCACCGGTGGTGGCTACCAGCGTGATGACCGTCGTGGTGCGTCCACCGGTGGTGACCGTCGTGGCAGTTCGCCCGGTGGTTACCAGCGTGATGATCGACGTGGTGCCCCGGCCGGTCGCGGCGCGTCCGCCGGTGGTTACCAGCGTGATGACCGTCGTGGTGCCCCCGCCGGTGGTGACCGTCGTGGTCCGTCGGCCGGTGGTTACCAGCGTGACGACCGTCGTGGCGCTCCCGCAGGCGCGGGTCAGCGTGATGACCGTCGCGGCACCGGTGGCGGCTACCCGCGTGGTGACGTCCAGCGGGGCGGCACGGCCGGTCAGCGTAGCGGCGCTTCGGCAGGTACCCAGGCCTTCGCCGCTCGCAAGAAGACCTCCTCGAAGCCGCAGAAGAAGGTCGTCGCTCCGACGATCCTGAACAACGCCAAGCCCGCGCGTCACCAGCACGCCGAGGTCACCGAGGGCCCCAAGAAGCTCCCGTGGGGCGAAGGCGAACGCCTGCAGAAGGTCCTCGCCAAGGCCGGTGTGGCTTCGCGTCGCGCCGCCGAGGAGATGATCGCCGCCGGTCGCGTCGAGGTCGACGGCAAGATCGTGCGTGAGCAGGGTCTGCGTATCGACGCCGAGAACGCGGTCGTACGCGTCGACGGCACCCGGGTCGTCGTCCGCGACGAACTGGTGCACCTGGTGCTGAACAAGCCGAGGGGCTGGCAGTCCACCATGTCCGACGACCTGGGGCGCCCCTGCGTCGGAGATATCATCGCCGAGCGTATCGCCGCTGGTCAGCGCCTGTTCCACGTCGGCCGTCTGGATGCCGACACCGAGGGTCTGCTGCTGGTCACCAATGACGGCGAGATGGCGCATCGGCTGATGCACCCCTCGTTCGAGGTGCCCAAGACTTACCTGGCGACCGTCGACGGCGAGGTGAACTACCGCCTGGTCGGCAAGCGCCTGCGTGAAGGCGTCGAGCTCGAGGACGGCCCCGCCAAGGTCGACAAGTTCATGATGCTCGAGGCCAACCAGGGTCGTTCGCTGGTGAAGCTCGTGTTGCACGAGGGGCGCAAGCACATCGTGCGTAGGCTGCTCGACGAGGTCGGCCACCCGGTGATCCGGCTGGTGCGCACCCACCTCGGCCCGGTGGCACTGGGTGACCAGCGCCCCGGCACGCTGCGGGTGCTCGGCCGCGACGAGATCGGCAAACTCTACGAGGCGGTGCAGCTGTGAACGGTGTGGACTTTCCCCTGGAATTCGCCAGTGACCGGATGACCGGTGACGCGACGCTCGTCGTCGCGATGGACGGTCCCTCCGGCACCGGCAAGTCCAGCGTGTCGCGTCGTCTCGCGACGCGCCTCGGTGCCCGCTACCTCGACACCGGTGCCATGTACCGCGTGGCGACCCTGTGCGTGCTGCGTGCGGGCGTCGACCTGACCGACTCGGTCGCTATCGCGGAAACCGTTGCCGCGCTGCCTCTTTCGATCGGCACCGATCCCAGCCACGAGGTCATCGAACTCGACGGCGAGGACGTGTCGAGTGAGATCCGCGGCGATGCCGTCACCAAGGCCGTTTCGGCGGTCTCGGCAGTGGGTCAGGTGCGCGAGCAGTTGGTGTCGCTGCAGCAGGAGATCGCGGCCTCGTCCGGGCGCATCGTGGTCGAAGGCCGCGATATCGGCACCGTCGTGCTCACCGGCGCCGACGCCAAGATCTACCTCACCGCCTCCCCGGAGGCACGCGCCGAACGGCGCAACGCGCAGAACATCCGCGAGGGCCGTGGCGACGACTACGAGGCCGTGCTGGCCGACGTCGTCCGCCGCGACACCCTCGACTCCACCCGCACAGTGTCGCCCTTGCGCCCCGCCGCCGACGCGGTGCTCGTCGACACCAGCGACCTGACGATGGCGCAGACCATCGAGGAGCTGTATCGCGTGGTGGCTCAGCAGCTTTCGGCCACGACAGGAGGTCCGCGATGATCGAAGAGATTCTCGTAGGCGACGGAACCTGGACCGACGAGTCCGAGTGGGAAAACCTCGATATCGACGCCGACGGTGAGGGTGAACAGTTCGTCGCCATGCCGACGCTTGCCGTGGTCGGGCGCCCGAACGTGGGCAAGTCGACCCTGGTCAACCGCATTCTCGGCCGTCGCGAAGCGGTGGTCGAAGACGTTCCCGGTGTCACCCGTGACCGTATTTCGTACGAGGCCAACTGGGCCGGGCGCCGCTTCATGGTGCAGGACACCGGCGGTTGGGAACCCGACGCCAAGGGCCTGCAGGCCCATGTCGCGCGCCAGGCCGAGGTGGCGATGGAAACCGCCGACGCGATCCTGCTCGTCGTCGACGCCACCGTCGGCGCGACCACGACCGACGAGGCCGCGGTGCGCAAGCTGCGCCGCTCCAAGATCCCGGTGATCCTGGTGGCCAACAAGGTCGACGACCAGAAGGTCGAACTCGAGGCCGCGTCGCTGTGGTCGCTGGGTCTTGGCGAGCCGCGCATGGTCTCGGCCGCACACGGTCGTGGCACCGGTGACCTCCTCGACGACGTGCTCAGCGCACTGCCCGAGACCCCGCGTGAGGGCACCGCTGTCGCGGGTCCGCGTCGCGTTGCCCTGGTCGGCAAGCCGAACGTCGGCAAGTCCAGCCTGCTCAACAAGCTGGCGGGCGACGAGCGTTCGGTGGTCCACGACGTCGCCGGCACCACTGTCGACCCGGTCGACTCGCTGGTCGAGCTCGGCGGCAAGACCTGGAAGTTCGTCGACACCGCCGGTCTGCGCCGCAAGGTCTCCAATGCTACCGGCACCGAGTTCTACGCCTCGCTGCGCACGAAGTCGGCCCTCGAAGCCTCCGAGGTCGCGATCATGCTGATCGACGCCTCGGTGCCGATCACCGAACAGGACCTGCGCGTGATCAGCCTGGTCGCCGACTCCGGTCGCGCGCTGGTGCTGGCGTTCAACAAGTGGGACTTGGTCGACGAGGACCGCCGCTACATGCTCGAGCGCGAGATCGACCGCGATCTGGTGCGCGTGCCGTGGGCACAGCGCGTCAACATTTCTGCCCACACCGGCCGCGCCGTGGCCAAGCTGGTGCCGCAGATGGAGACCGCGCTCGAGTCCTGGGACAAGCGCATCTCCACCGGTCGCCTGAACACCTGGCTCAAGGAAGTCATCGCGGCCACCCCGCCGCCGATGCGTGGCGGCCGTCAGCCCCGCGTCATGTTCGCCACCCAGGCGAGCACCCGCCCGCCGACGTTCGTGCTGTTCACCACCGGCTTCCTCGAGGCGGGCTACCGCCGCTTCCTGGAGCGTCGCCTGCGTGAGGAGTTCGGCTTCGACGGCTCGCCGGTGCGCATCTCGGTGCGTGTGCGCGAGAAGAAGGAACGCAAGAAGTAATTCGAAGATCCCACGAGCGGCCTCGGCGAATATCGCCGGGGCTGTTCGCTTTTCAGGCGTCGAGCACGCGGTCGAGCAGGTGATCGACCAATTGTGGTGCGCGCGCGGCGTAGTCGTCGTTGGTGAGCATGCCCTGGGCGAGTCCGCCGAGCGCGAGCAGGATCACCTCGGCATCCGCGACGACCGTCTTCTCGTCGGCGTCGGGCCCCCGCAACGCCCGCAGTTGTCCCGCGACCGCATCGACGATGTAGTTCGGCGCGCCCACGGTATCGGCGGATTCGACGTCGGGGCCGGTGAGCGTCGCCGCATGGAAAATGCCGAGAATGACCGCGTCCCGCCGACTCGGTTCATCGAGGGGCAGTACCGACATCAGCATCGCGCGCACGACATCGCGTGGACCGGCGTCGGGTCCGAGGGCCGCGAACCCCTGTGCCATCCGGGCACCGGAATCCTCGACGACAGCGCGGTGCGTGGCGAGAATGAACTCCCGCTTGGTGCCGAAGTAATACTGCACCGACCGCACCGACACCCCGGCCAAGATCGGGCGATTCAAGAACGACAAGGCGCGCGAGGAGTACATGCGCGCATACGGCGAACTGGAAAAGCAAGTGGCCGATTCCCTGCACCATGCACGACGTCCCCACCTCCTTCGGTATGACGAAGGTACGCAAATCCGGTGTCGGACACGGTGTTCCGATCGTGATGATGCACTCGCTCGGCGGCAACAGTCTCATGTGGAGTCACCTGATCGCCGACCTCGCGCGCGACCGCGTGGTGTACGCGCCGGAGATGATCGGCGCCCCGGGACTCAGCGTGCAGACCGCGCCGATCGACGAGTTCACATTCGGTGCCTGGCTCGGCGAAGTGCTCGACGGCCTCGGCGTAGAGAAGGTGCACCTGGTCGGATATTCGCAGGGTGCGTGGCTGGCGATGGCGATCGCCGCGGGGGAGCGGCGGCGTTTGGCGAGCTTGACGATCGCCGAGCCCGGCGGCACCCTCACCAAGCTCCGTTGGAGCGTGCTGCGGACGATGATCAAGGTGGGCGCGCGGCCCACCGACAAGAATCTGCGCAAGATGCAGGAGTGGCTCAATCCCGGGGTCGCGCTGAACGACGCGGAGTTCGCCGGGGTGAAGGCCGCGCTGAAATATCACCCCGCCATCGGCTACCCGCGCATGTTCTCCGACGAGCGATTGGCCGAGATCACGGTCCCGACCCTGGGCCTCTTCGGTGCGCAGTCCCAGATCGTCGACGCCGAGCTCGCCGCCCAACGCCTTCACGACAACATCGCCATCTGCGAAACCGAGATCGTCCCGAACGTCGGCCACGGCATCCTGTACCAGATCCCCACCGTGGTGACCTCCCACATCCTCGACTTCACCCGCCGCTACGAACCGACCGACGCCCGCCACGGCGAGTAGTCGGCGCCCGCCACGTCCACGATCACGCCGAAGAACACTCCCGCAGGCCTGATAATCATCTGAGAACCACCGGGTGGTGGACACTTCGGCAATGTCGGGCACGTTGAAAGCGGTACGAGGTCGAAGCGGCCTCCGCGAGGGAGTGTGTCATGAGTCTCATCGGAACCTTGGTCGGTTACGCGTTGACGGTGTTCTTGGTGCTGTTGATCGCCAGGATGGTGGTCGACTGGATCGATGCGCTGGGCAACGGCCCGCAGTGGGCGCGCAAGGCGCGGGAGGTGACCCATGCCGCGACCGAACCGGTGATCGCCCCGGTACGGAAAGTGTTGAAGCCCATCCGCATCGGTGATTTCGGCCTCGACCTGGCGTTCACCGCGGTGTTCATCGCCGTGCTGATCCTGCGCTCGGTGGCGTTCAGTCTGTAGATCAGAGCGCCACCGTCGAGCTCGCCGAGGCGGTGTCGATGGTGCCGAGCAGCGCCAGTGACTGCTCGGCGTCGGAGCCCGGCTCGGCGTGATAGACGACGAGCGTCTGTCCCGGCGCGCCGTTGACCGTGAATGTCTCGTAGGACAACGCCAGCTCACCCACCAGCGGGTGGGTGAATCGCTTCTCCCCGGCGGTTTTCGCGCGAACCTCGTGCTTGGCCCAGAGCCGCCGGAAGTCCTCGCTCTTCAACGACAGCTCGCCCACCAGTTCCGTCAAGCGCGGGTCGTCGAGATCGGTGCCCGCGTTGACGCGCAGCGCGGCCACCGTTTCCGCGGCGATTCTCGGCCAATCCGGAAAAACGTTGCGCGCCTCGGGATCCAGGAACACCATCCGAACCTGATTGACTCCCGGCACCGAACAGGCATTCAGCGCGACGGCCAGCGGTGTCGCGGCCAGCACGTCCAGATGCCGCCCGTAGACCAGTGCAGGCGTGTCCGACCAGGTGCGCATCAGGCGCAGCAGACTCGGCGTGACCCGCTCCGGTCGTCGCGGTGCACGGGTGCGTCGCGGCGCCGGTCGCGCCAGCTCCCGCAGATGTGCGACGCCGTCGTCGTCGAGGGAGAACACCCGCGCGAGCGCCGTCACGATCTGATCGGACGGATGTTTGTCGCGGCCTTGTTCGAGCCGGATGTAGTAATCCGCGCTCATTCCCGCCAACATCGCGACTTCCTCGCGCCGTAATCCGGCCACCCGGCGCTGACCGCCGCCGGCCATCCCGAACTCTGCGGGGGTGACCTGCTGGCGGCGGGCCCGCAGGAACACACCGAGACGATTGTCGGAATCCATGCTGTCGAGGGTAGGCCGACCGGGTGCGAGCTGGGTGGCCCTCCCGCTACCAGGAAGCTTCCGACCTGGCACGCGTCGGGCACCGAGACCAACGTTGTGACCATGACAAACAACAACGAAGGCCGGGTCGCCGTAGTCACCGGAGCATCCAGCGGTATCGGTGCCGCCACCGCGCGTCGGCTGGCGGACGAGGGCATGAAGGTCGCGCTGCTCGGGCGGCGCAAGGATCGACTCGAAGAACTCGCTCACAGTATCGGCGCGAACACCCTCGCGGTGACCGTCGACGTGACCGAGCGGCAGTCCATCCTGGATGCCGCCGCCGAGGTGCGCGCCGCGTTCGGTCCTGTCGATCTGGTGGTCGCGAACGCAGGCGTCATGCTCGGCGCGCCGTTCGAGCAGGCCGAAGTCGACGAATGGGACCAGATGGTCGGCACGAATATCAACGGATTGCTCTACACCGGAAGGGCCTTCATCGATGACCTGCTCGCCGCCGCCGACGCGGGTCGCACCGCTGACCTGGTGCTCGTCGGTTCCATCGGCGGCCACGTGTCGTTCCCGAATTACGGCGTCTATTGCGCCACCAAGGCGGCGGTGGCCCACCTGACCCGCAATTTGCGCACCGAGTTCGGTCCACGCGGAGTCCGGGTCAAGAACATCGAACCCGGGTTCGTCGGCACCGAACTCGGCGCGGGCATGCGCGACGACACCCGACGCGCCGAACTCGCCGACTGGCGGGACGGACTGGAAATCCTGCTCCCCACCGACATCGCCGATGCCATCGCTTACGCCGTCTCGGCCCCACGCCGAATGAACATCGCCGAACTGATCGTCGTCCCCACCGAACAGGGATGAAGTAGTGACTGCCGCCGAAACCATTCGGCGGCAGTTACTTTCGTTGCCGAATTGGTACGGCCGTGCCCGGATTGCCTGGATACTCGAAGGGTCACCCGCCGATCGCAGGCGGGGGAGCAGGGGAGAGGACTGGCGGATGGCCCTGGTTGTGCAGAAATTCGGCGGCTCGTCGGTAGCCACCGCGGAGCGGATCCGGCGGGTCGCCGAACGGATCGTGGAGACGAAGAAGCAGGGGCACGATGTGGTGGTGGTCTGCTCGGCAATGGGCGACACCACCGACGAGCTCCTCGAATTGGCGGGCCAGATCGCGTCGGCCCCGGAACCGCGCGAGCTGGACATGCTCCTGACCTCCGGTGAACGGATCTCGAATGCGTTGGTAGCCATGGCAATTCACGCACTCGGCGCCGAAGCCCGATCGTTGACGGGCTCGCAGGCGGGCGTGATCACCACCGGCACCCACGGCCGCGCCAAGATCATCGAAGTCGATCCGGGACGGGTGCGCCGCGCCCTCGACGACGGCGAAGTGGTGTTGGTCGCCGGGTTCCAGGGCGTCAGTCAGGACAACAACGACGTCACCACCCTCGGCCGCGGCGGCTCCGACACCACCGCCGTCGCACTGGCCGCGGCATTGCGCGCCGACGTCTGCGAGATCTACACCGACGTCGACGGCATCTTCACCGCCGACCCGCGCATCGTGGCCGACGCCCAGAAACTCGACCAGGTCTCCTACGAGGAGATGCTGGAGATGGCGGCCTGCGGTTCGAAGGTACTCATGCTGCGCTGCGTCGAATACGCGCGGCGCTACCAGGTTCCCGTGCATGTGCGCTCGTCCTACACCGACGGGATCGGCACCACCGTGTTCGGCTCGATGGCCGACATCCCCGCCGACCAGGCCGTGCTCACCGGCGTCGCGCACGATCGGGACGAGGCCAAGGTGACCGTCGTCGGCCTGCCCGACGAGCCCGGCTACGCGGCGAAGGTGTTCCGCGCGGTCGCCGACGCCGAGATCGGGATCGACATGGTGGTGCAGAACACCGGCACCGGCCGCACCGACATCACCTTCACCCTGCCCGCCGCCGACGGTGCGCGCGCCGTCGCCCTACTGCGCGACCGCCGCGCGGAGATCGGTTTCGCCGACGTCCGCTACGACGACCGCGTCGGCAAGGTCTCGCTGATCGGCGCGGGGATGCGCGACACCCCGGGCGTCACCGCCACCTTCTGCGAGGCGCTGGCCGCGGCGAACATCAACCTGGACCTGATCGCCACCTCCGAGATCCGCATTTCCGTGCTGGTCCGCGACACCGACCTCGACGAAGCCGTGCGCATCCTGCATCGCGCCTTCGACCTCGGCGGTGCGGAGGTGGCTGTCGTGCACGGAGGTACCGGGAGATGAGCACCCGGTTGACCTCGTTCACCAGAGCCGGACTCGAATTCGACGTCGTCGATTCCGGCCCACTCGACGGCCCCGTAGTCGTTGCACTGCACGGCTTTCCGCAAACCGCGTCCTCGCTGCGCCCGATCACCGCGTTGCTCAATGCTCGCGGGTATCGCACCGTCGCCCCGAACCAGCGCGGTTACTCACCGCGCGCCCGGCCACGACGTCGCCGCGACTACAAGATGCCCGAACTCGTCGATGACGTGGTCGCGTTGATCGGCGCCATCGATCGTGGGCCGGTCCACCTGGTCGGGCACGACTGGGGTGCGGCGGTCGGCTGGGCGGCAGCGGCCGCACGGCCCGACCTCGTCCGAACACTGGTGGCCCTTTCGGTGCCGCATCCGGGCGCCTACTTCCGCTCGATGCTCAGCAGCGGCCAGTTCCTGCGCTCGTGGTACATCGGGTTGATCCAGCTTCCGGTGCTGCCCGAGTTCGCCCTGCGGGTGAGCGGCGCCCGGATGGACCGGACGCTGGCCGGAACCGGGATGAACCCGGAGGCGATCGCGCGCGTGCACACCGAGGTCATCGACACGGGCGCGCTCACCACGGCGATGCATTGGTATCGCGGCTTGCCGATGACCACCCGGCGGGCGGCGACCACGCGGGTCACGATTCCGGTGACGTATGTGTGGAGCACCGGTGACCCGTGGCTCACCGGCCGCGCCGCCGACCTGACCGGTGAGTATGTCACCGGCGACTATCGCCTCACCGTGCTCGACGGTTCGCACTGGCTTCCCGAGGAGTACCCGAACGAGCTCGCCGACCTGATCGTCGACCGCATCCAGTCGCTGCCGAGCTGAGACGTCAACCGATCGCCAACGGCCGCATCGATTCGGGCAGGGCAGGCATCAACGGGGCACAGCGCATCGCCCGCACGGCCAGTTGCTCGTGAATGCGACCGCGAACGCCCGGCCATTCCTCGTGCAGGATCGAATAGAACGCGGTGTCACGCACCGCACCGTCGAGTCCGCGCGAATGTGCCCGCCGCACACCGTCGCTCACCGCTCCCAGGCGTTCGATCGCCGCCCGCGAGCGCAGGTTGCGAGCGTCGGCGCGCAGCGTCACCCGCCGCACACCCCAGCTGTCGAAGGCATGCGACAGCAGCAGCAGTTTGGCGTCGAGATTCACCTGACCGCCGCGCACCGAGGGGGTGAGCCAGGTGTTGCCGATCTCCACGGCGTCGGGGATGGCGCCGCCGGGCAACGAGGTGACCGGTTCGGCCGACAACGGCCAGGTCAGCGGCCCCTGCCAGTAGTCGAGTCGGGTGAATCGGGTCGCCCCGACCACGCACTCGTCGGCGACGGTGACGATCGCGAAGGCCAGTGCCGTGCCTGCCAGTTGCGCGGCTTCGGCCTGGAAGACATAGGTGCGCGCCTCCTGTTCGCCGTGCGGGACGACGGTGAACCCGGCAGGCCCGTCGAGGGCGGCCGCCGCGGCGACCAGGCCGGGAACATGGTGGGGTGCAAGGGGTTCCAGCCGTGCGATGCGGCCATGGAGGATAACGGGTGCGGGCATGGTGACCGGCGTCCTTCGTCTGAGAGGGTCGCCGAATGCATGAGGCGTGGATGGTTCCCGCGACATCATGATTCGGCGAAGCGACACGAACGATCCAGCAGCATCGAAAAGAACTGGATGCAAGATAGCCGACGTGGTGCGGTAGCTGGAAGTGCGCACGCAGATGTCGCGGTCGGAAAGTTGCGCCGCGTGCGCTGGGCGGATCGCGTCACGGCGCCGTTGCGGCGGCTCGCGAAGGTACCAACTGGATCGCGGTGTGCGTCAGAGCACGTTTTCGCACGTCAGCGCCATAACGGTTCGATAAATGACACCGATGTCGAGAATCTGAGCAAACGTCCAGTTGTGTGGAGGTTTTGCCCGTTCCGGCCGGTGTTCTGGGGAAATGTAACGCGCGTTATCATTTCGTGTCGTACGCTTGTTCGATGTGATGCAGATCACACCGTCTGTCATCCGGTCGGCCCAGCTGGCAAGCTCGTAATTGCTGAACGTTAACCGTTCGTGATCATCAACCGGATCATCGCCGATCCGTGGTCGTGAACGCCCCGCACGTCCGCCTCGGCGCGGCGGCAACCGAAAGATCCAGTACGGATCGTTGATCGGCCGTGTCGGGACGGCTGTCCGGAAGGGACCTCGTTGTCATGAGCAGCATCTACTTCGAACCAAACAGCAACCTTTCAGTTACCGGACAGGGTCGTCGGGTCGCCGCGACCACGGCCCCCGAATCTCCCCTCGCGCCGCTGGCGACGCCGGGGTTGATCCTCGGGATGATCCTGCTCGGCCTCGGCGTGGTCTGCCTGCTGCGCCTCGGCGACTGGGCGGGCAATTACGGGCCGATTCTGGTCGTACTGGCGTATCTGCTCTATATGGCCGCAGCGGTGCGTCTGGCGCTCTGGGGTGCGGTGACCGTCTGGTCGCTACATCGCCGATAGTCCGCTGTTCGGGGTCACGGTTTGACGGATGAATGGTGTCGGAAAACTACACGAAACTTCCCGTCGAATCGGTACACGGTGAATATTTCGGCACCCGAAAATACGATAAGAGCGTGTTGATCGGGGAATGTTGTTCCACGCAGGGGGTGGGGCAGCATTCAGCCGCACGGATTTCGAGCTATCGCAGAACTATTGAGCTCGATTAAGGTGCAGGAATCGACTTACTCCATCGGCGGAGGTGTGGACATGCCCGATTCCTCTCGTGGATCCACCGATAAGGAACCAGAGCGGCACGGTGCCGTGATGAATCCGTCCGTGCCGCCTGCGAAGGGGCCCGGCGGACTGATCGGACCGAATACCGACACCCCCGTCCGGGTACCCAATCCGGTCCAGGACGACACCGAGAAGGTGGTGGTGTCCCCGGTCACCGAACCACCGGTCCCGCAGCCGGACGAATCACCCGAGCACGCCGCGATGCGGGCCAAGATCAAGAAGTTCGTCCTCACCGTCGTCGTCATCGCCGCACTCGGCGGTGCGCTGTTCGGCTACGACACCGGCGTCATCTCCGGCGTGCTGGTCTACCTCACGCCCGACTTCGGACTGAGCCAGACTCAGGTCGGCATCATCACGAGTTCGCTGCTCATCGGTGCCGCGATCGGCTCGATCACCGGCGGCTGGATGGCCGACCGGTGGGGCAGGCGGATGACGCTGCTGTTCGCCGGCTGCCTGTTCTTCATCGGTGCGATCGCCCAGGCACTCGCGCCCGATGCCACGGTCATGATCATCACCCGGCTGTTCCTCGGCGTCGCCGTCGGCACCGCCTCGCTGGTGGTCCCGATGTACGTCTCCGAGATCTCCCCGCCGACCTATCGCGGTCGCCTGGTCTCGATGAACTCGCTGATGATCGCCAGCGGGCAGTTGCTCGCCTACATCGTCAACGCGCTGCTCGCGCCCACCGGGAACTGGCGGCTCATGCTCGCGATGGCGGCCATTCCCGCCGCGGCACTCGTGATCGGCATGTATTTCATGCCGGATTCACCGCGGTGGTATCTGAAACAGGGCCGCACGGCCGACGCGAAGAAGGTGCTCGAACAGTCCTATTTCCCGGAGAATGTCGAGCCGACGATTACCGAAATCAAACAGTCCGAAGCCGCCGACGCGGCGGTCAAGGCCAGTTTGGGCGACCAGTTGCGCAAACCGAAGGTGCGCGCGCTGTTCTGGACCGGTGTCGGATTGGCCTTGATTCAGCAATTCGTCGGTGTCAATACCGTCATCTACTACGCGCCGTCCACGCTCACCCAAGCCGGGATGGGTGACAATGCGGCTATCACCTCGTCGATCGGTATCGGCATCGGCGCGGTGCTCGGTGTGATCCTCGGTATGAGTCTGGTCGACAAGATCGGCAGGCGCCCACCGATGTTCATCGGCCTGGCGATCATGATCGTCGCATTGGTCGGCATGGGTCTGATCGAACAGCTCACCCAGAGCACGGCCACCGGCTACATATTGCTGGCCTTGATGATCGTGTACGTGTGCGCCTTCCAGCTCGGCGTCGGTGTGCCCACCTGGTTGCTGATCTCGGAGATCTTCCCCGCCCCGATCCGCGCCACCGCGATGAGTATCTGCACCTTCCTCATCTGGATGGGAAATTTCACGGTCTCGCTGGTGTTCCCGCCGCTGGGCGAACTCTGGGGCGCGTCGACGATGTTCTTCATCTTCGCCGCGGTCTCGGCGATCTCGCTGTGGTTCTGCTACCGCCGGGTGCCCGAGACCATGGGCGAGTCGCTCGATGACATCACCAACGAAGCGGAGAGCTGAAAGGGCCTGCGGGTAGGCTGACCAGGTGAAGCAACTGTGAAAGACCTGACCGTCGGCGTCGTCGCGACCTCTCGCAAGGAAAACGAACACCGGCTGGCGATCCACCCGGCTCACCTCGACCGCATCGATCCCGGACTGCGCGGTCGGATCTATCTCGAACATGGTTACGGCAATCGATTCGGTTACCCCGACGAGGTCCTCGCCCCGCTGGTAGCGGGCCATCGCACGCGCGAAGAGCTCTTCGCAGAGTGCGATGTGCTGTTGCTGGCCAAGCCGCTGGCCGAAGACCTCGCACAGATGCGCCACGGCACGATCGTGTGGGGCTGGCCGCACTGCGTGCAGGACCCGCGGATGACCCAGCTCGCTGTCGATCGCGACCTCACGCTGATCGCGTGGGAGGCGATGAACCACTGGACGAAGTCGGGTGCGTTCAATGTTCACGTGTTCCACAAGAACAACGAACTGGCCGGGTACTGCTCGGTCATGCACGCACTCCAATTGCGTGGCGTGACAGGGGATTACGGTCGCCGGATGCGCGCGGCGGTGATCAGCTTCGGTGCCACCGCGCGCGGTGCGGTGCGGGCGCTGTCGGCCCTGGGGATCAGCGATGTGACGGTGCTGACCCAGCGCAGCGTGTCAGCGGTGGCCTCGCCGTTCGCGTCGGTGCGGATGCAGCATTTCCAGCGTGACCCGGCCCTGCCCGGCCGGACATTGGCACTGAAGGCACCAGAGCCTGGACCGCTGGCGGAGATGCTGGCCAACTACGACGTGGTCGTGAACTGCATGTTCCAGGACACCGAGGACCCGCTGACGTTCGTCATGAACGACGACCTCGAACTGTTCACGCGCGGAACGCTTTTCGTCGACGTGTCCTGCGACGAGGGGATGGGCTTCGAATTCTCGCGCCCGACCTCGTTCGCGGACCCGATGTTCACCGTCGGTGACGATCTGCACTACTACGGCGTCGACCACAGCCCCTCCTTCCTCTGGGACTCGGCCACCTGGGAGAACTCCGAAGCACTGCTCGAGTACCTGCCGGTGGTACTCGGCGGCCCCGCAGCGTGGGACAGCAGCGAAACGATTCGCCGGTCCATCGAAATTCGCGACGGGCGGGTGCAGAATCCACGGATCCTGTCGTTCCAGGGCCGCTCGGATGTGTATCCGTACGCGGTGAACTGATGCTCGACGATCGGCGGCGCGTGGGATATTTCCCGCGCGCCGCAGGTCTGTCCGCTTGTGAGCTCCAGCGTGCGGACTTTGCGCAGCTTCCGGGGTCAGTTCCCGGTGTGCCCCACCAGGCCTGTTGACTGCAAGGGAATCCGCGCATGCCAGTGTGGTGGCAGTCCTTTTCCGAGCGTTCGTTCGGCAACACTGCTACGAGGGCGCGGCGACCTGGGGTCGACCCGAGCCCGCCATCGACGACCTGCGCGCGTCGTTCCGCGACTACCGCGGGTAGTCCGACGACAGCGCCGATTCGATGGCGTCGAGGTGTGCGCGAACCGGGCCAACGCTGAGAAATCCACTCTGCGCACTGGTTTCGGCCGCTGCGGGGGACAGCTGGGTTCGGGCTCGCTGCATGATCTCGACGTCGTCGACGGCGATGGCCGCCTGCGCCACGATGGCCCACAGCGCTTCGAACAGCAGGTCGCGCGGTGGGGAGGCGATGTTGTGCAAGGCCTTTCGCGCATCGTCGAATTCACCTCGGGCGACCAGCAGGGTGGGCGTGACCCAGGATGTGTAAGGGCCCCAGTCGGTGTCGGGGGCGATCGCGGCGATTCGTCCGGTGTCGTGATGTCGTAGATACAGACTCAGCTGGGCGAGCGGCAACAGACCACGTTCGAGTCCGGGCATGCCGGCGCCGGTGAGGGCCGCCGCTGCTGCTTCGTACGCCGCTTCGGCAGCGGCGAGATCTGTTGTCGCACTGGTACGTAGGGCGCGGAACCAGCTTGTGAATACCTCGACGAGCGGTAGTTCGTAGCGCTGTGCGAGCGCGTCGGCGGCCTCGGCATGCTGGTCGGCCCCGGTGTAATCGGCTAGGGCGCAGCGGGTTTGGATGAGGACGAGGTGGCCGAGTATCTCGTAGGTGGCGAGTTTGCGCTGTGCCGCGACCGCGACGATCTCGGCGCCGACGGCTTCGCGGCGCTGTGCCAGTCCGGCGCGCTGGAAGCTCTGCATGAACACGCCGTTGAGTGCGAAGGCCAGCAGCGCTGGGTCGTGTAGTCGGCGGGCGATTTCCTCGGCCTGGCGGGCGGCACGCAGGGGTCGAAGTCCGGCTTCGGTCGGGTTGTCCACCGGCAGACCGCCGCGAGATTCGACGGCGATGGTGGCGAGCAGCCGAGCCCGGTCGGCATCGTCGTGGGCGGGTAGTCGGTGCAGTGTCTTCTCGGCGATGTTCACGAGCCGTTCGGCCTGCGCCGGGTCATCCGAGCGGGTCCAGATCGCGGGCACGTCGTAGATGCCGATCACCCGTGCGGTCAGTTCGGGGTCACCGAGTTGGTCGGCGGCCACGACAGCCGAAAGCCGGTGTGTTCGAGCAGCTTCCAGTCCGCCACCGCCGGTCACCGCCAGATCGCGCATCAGGCCCGCAGTCGATTCCAGACGCGTCCGGGTGCCCGGTGGGACGGCGCTGTCGTACGCGGCGCGTGCCTGTTCCCAGACCTGAGCGGTGGGATCGGCAGCGACCGGGTCGAGATGTTCGGCCTGACGCAGCAGGTCGTTTTCGAGGCGGCGCAAGGCCGGTCCCGGGTCGATTCCGAGATTCTCGGCCAGCATTCGGCGGGCCCTGGCGAGGACAGCGAGCGCATCGGCTTGTCGGCCCGAGCGGTACAGGGCAGTGGCCAGCAGTGCCCACGCGTCTTCGCGCCAAGGATGTTCGGCGACGTGCGCGTCGAGGTCGGGAACCGCCGCCGCGGCGGCACCCAGCGTCAGTTGCGCTTCGGCGCGGCGCTCGACCGCCAACAGTCGCTGCTCGGTGAGCCGTGACCGTTCGGCCTGAGCCCATCCCGCGTCGGCGAAGTCGGCGTAGGCCGGTCCCTGCCACCAGCCGAGTGCATCGGTGAGCAGTGAGAAGGCCTGCCCCGCAGGAAGAGTCGAAGCAGACCGCACCGCGTCGTCGAATCGCCATGCATCGACAGCGTCGGGTTCGGCACGCAGCGCGTAGCCGAGTCCTTCCGTGACCAGCAGGCGGGCCGGGCTGCGGGGCCGGCGGTCGGGCTCGAGCGCGCGCCGCAGTCCCGCGACGAAGGTGCGCACCGCGCCCACCGCGTCCGCAGGCGACACGTCCCACAGATCCTCGACCAGCAGGCCCACCGGCACCACCCGCCGACGAGCGAGGATCAGCCGGGCGAGCACCTCGCGGTAGCGCGGACCACGCAGCGCCACCGGTTCGCCGAGGTCGTCGTGCACGAGCACCGGACCCAGCACCTGAAACCGCATCAGGCCAATGTAGTGCGCGTTCATCGGTTGCTCATCGCCACACCGCACGCTCGAACTCGATCCGCCCAGACCTCGCGGACTCGCCTTCGAACGAAAGGGCTCACCCGATGACCCGCACCATTCCAGGCTTCGACTACCACCGCGTCCCTGTCGCCGACGATGTCGCGCTCAACGTCGCCGTCGCCGGTTCAGGATCCCCGATCGTGCTGCTGCACGGCTTCCCGCAGACCCACCTGATGTGGCGTCACGTCGCCGCCGACCTGGCCGCCGACCACACCGTGATCGTCCCTGACCTGCGCGGCTACGGCGACAGCGACAAACCCACTGCCGAGCCGGATACCTACTCCAAGCGGCGGATGGCAGCTGACATCGTCACCGTCGCAGCATCTTTCGGTCATGAACGCTTCGCGCTCGCCGGGCACGACCGCGGCGCGCTCGTCGCCTTCCGTGCCGGACTCGATCACCCCGACGCGGTCACCCACCTCGCCTGCCTGGACGTACTGCCCATCCTCGACATGTGGGAGGTGCTGCACGGCACCACCGCCGCCGTCGGATTCCACCTCTACCTGATGGCGCAGCCGCCGGGACTGCCCGAACAGATGATCGCCGCGAGCGCCGACGCGTTCTTCGCCTATTTTCTCGACCAGTGGGCGAAAGATCCCGCCGCGATCCCCGCGCCCGTGCGCGCCGCCTATCTGGACGCCTGCCGCGCGGCGGTCCCCTCGATCGTGGCCGACTATCGCGCCTCGGCGACCATCGATGTCGATCACGACCGCGCCGACCGTGCCGCAGGCAACCGGCTGTCCATGCCGGTGACGGTGTTGCAGCAGGACTGGGGCGCAGCCCTCGGATTCGAGGCGGCGGCTCTGTGGTCGAGTTGGGCACCGAACCTCGACCACCGCACTGTCGACGCGGGTCACTTCATGGCCGAGGAGGAGCCCGGAGTCGTCGCCGCCGCCCTGCGCGAGCTGGGCAGGCGCTGAGGTCACGGAGCGCGTTGTTCGGCGCGGTAGGCGAGGGCGTCGACGATGCGCTGCCAGGCCGGGGACGACTCGGCGATCCGGGCAGCCACCAGTTTCGTCGACTGGCCGGGGTTTCGCCGATGGTCGATTTCCCAGGCGTCCAGGTCGTCGATCAGTCGGGCGAGCCGTGGATCGTCGGGTTCCCAGTCGAACGATCGGTCCACCGCCAGGTAGAGGCGGGTGGTTTCGGGGTCGTCGAATTCGGCGTTCTTGTCGCGGATCCGCTGCGGTAGGGCGTCGGCGTCCAACGCCTGCAACAGAATCCAGGAGTCACGTTCGAGTCGCACCCGCCGTTCGCTGACGCCGAGGCCGCGCATGCGGTCCAGGATGGCCACCACTTCGGTAGGGAGGAAAAGGCTTTCGCCGCCGGCCAACTGGGCGATCCGATGGCGGTACTCGGCGAGTTGATCGATCTTGCGCTGCAACTGCGCATCGATATCGCTGATGGCCGCGGCGAATTCGGGTGGCTGCGCGCGAAGCAGCGCGTCGATTCGCGACAGCGGGACTCCGGCATCGGCGAGGGTTCTGATGCGGATGAGATCCACCGCGGTCTGAGCGGGGTAGCGGCGGTAGCCGGAGGCGTCGCGTTCGGGCTCGGGCAGCAGGCCGACTTGGTGGTAGTGGCGGACGGTGCGCACGGTCACGTCGGCGGCTGCCGCGAGTTGGCCGATGGTGAGCACCGCGCCGATTCTAGTGACGGCGAACCAGGTCGACGACATCGTGGATCGCTTGGACAACGGCATCGGGACGGTCGAAGCAGAGGCGGTGATGTGCGGTATCGGTGAGGATGCGCTGTTCGGCTCGCGAATTCCCGCGCACGATGGCCTCGTCCATGCGCCGTCTGCCGTCGCGGATCTCGGCCGCTGCCTCGACCGGTTGGCTGGGGTCGGCGCCGAGAACGCTGAGCGCCACCAACGGAATATCGGGCAGGTCCGGCCCGGTGTGCAGTTCGGCGGCCACCGCGGGCAACCCGTTGCGTTCGGCGAAGCCCGAACGGATCCATTCCGCACTCGCCTTGGCCTCGGTCAGCGCGTGCCGTACGCGATCGGGGTAGTCCGCGAGCAACTCGAGGTGCATGTTCCGCAGGTCCGTGCGCATCTGATCGATCTGCGCGCGATCAGGAGCGGGTGCGGCCGCTGCGGCCAGTCGCATCGCCGGTGGCATGAATTCGTCCCAGTCGCGGTGCAGGCCGTCCAGCCAGACGAGTCCGGCCACGTCCTGCGGGAACATCTGAGTGTACCGGTGGGCGTAGAGAGCGCCGAGTGAGTGTGCCGCGAGAATATAAGGGCCGGTGATGTTTTCAGCACGCAGTAGGTCGTGTAGTTCGGTGGCGACCGCGGTGGCGGTGCGTGGTAAGGGGTGCGGATCGCTGTAGCCGGTGCCTGCGCGGTCGTAGACCACGGCGGTGGTGAATTCCGAAACACGGTGCTGCACACCGAAATAGTCGAGGCCTACCGCGCTCGCACCGGGCAGGAACACTACGGCGGGTCCGCCGCTGCCCGACCGGTGTACGAAGAGGCGCTTCCCGTTGATTTCGGTGAACCCGCCGACCGGTGGTGCGTGCCGCGTCGAGGAAGTGTTGGATTTCGTCATGCGACCAGGTTGCAACCCTGACGCAGCGTCAGGGTCAAGTCTTCCGGCCGATGAGTTTCGGTGGCGGCGGTCGTCTCTTCATCAGATGCAACGCAGGAGGAGTCGCCATGTCGCTTCATGGTCAACGGTCGGTCGAGCAGGTGGTCACCGTCGGTGACGTCGAGCTGGGGCTGACCACGTTCGGTGATCCGAGGCAGCCGCCGGTGCTGTTGCCGAGCATGTCGAGCCTGTTCTGGGAGGACGAGTTCTGTGACCGGCTCGCAGGCGCAGGCCGGTTCGTCCTGCGCTACGACCTGCGCGACACCGGTCGGTCGACCGCCTACCCGACCGGCGCTCCCGGTTACGGCTTGCGTGACCTGGTCTCGGACCTCGTCGGGCTGATGGATGTCTTCGAACTTCCGCGAGCCCACCTGGTCGGCTTCTCCGTGGCTGGCTGGATCTGCCAGCTCGCCGCCCTCGACCACCCCGACCGGGTGTCTGCGCTTACCCTGATCAACACCCGCCCGACGGCCCCCGGTCCGGCGGACCCGGACCTTCCCGAACACTCGGACCGGGTCATGACGTCGACCGCACCGACAACATGGCTTCCAGCGTGCGTAACCTGGCATTCGTCGACTCGGGCGAGCGCTGGCGCGAGCGCTTCGGCGAACTCACCGTGCCGACCCTCGTCGTCCACGGCACCGATGACCCGTACTTTCCCTACGGCAATGGGGAGGCCTTGGCTCGCGAGATTCCCGGCGCCGACCTGCTTGCGTTGAACGGCATCGGCCACGAACTTCCGGACGCCACATGGGATCGAGTGCTCGCCGCCATGGTGGCCTTACCGTGATCAGAGGGCGAGTGGGGGCGGTGCGGTGCCCGGTGTGACCGGCGGGCGGTAGGTGCGCCAGGCCTCGGCGAGACGGTCGACCGCGGCGGTGAGTATCTCCGGCGGATGCAGGAAATGGAGCCGCAGGTAACGTTCGCTGCCGCCGGTCGGGTCGAGGCCGCTGCCCGCGAGGGTCGAAACCCGTTGGCGCAGTGCGGCTTGCGCGAAGGAGGCGCCGTCACCGCGTGGCAGCCTGATCCAGAGGGTCTGGCCGCCCTCGACCGGCGGTACGACCCAGTCGGGCAGTCGGCGGGCGAGTTCGGCGCGCAGGTGGTCGTGGCGGCGTTCGCGTGCGGCGGCTTGGCTGTGGAGCAGGATGTCGAGGCGGGGGAGTAGCTCGGCCGCGGCCAGTTGGGCGGGCAGGTTGCCGCCGAGATCGTGCACCGCGCGGAGCCTGGCCAGTGTGCCGATGACGGGCGACGCGGCGCGGATCCAGCCGACGCGCAGTCCGCCCCAAACGCTCTTGCTCAGCGAACCGACGGTGATCACGGTGTCGGCGAACGTAGCGAGGGGTGGCGGGGTTTCGCGACCGGGGAAGCCCAGCTCGGCGAGCACTTCGTCGTCGATGAGCGGAATCCCCGCTGCGGCTGAGGTTTCCGCTAGTCGGCGCCGGGTGAGCGTGGACAGGACCGAGCCGGTCGGGTTCTGGTAGGTGGGGATCACGTAGGCGAGAGCCGGTCGCTGATCGCGGATCGCGTTCGCGAAACCGTCCAGTCCGGGCGGCAATCCGGACACGACGGCCGCTTCCGCACGGAAGGCCTCCAACGCCCCCGGGTAGGTCGGAGTCTCCAGCAGCACTCGATCGCCGGGCCGGAGATACGCTGTGGAGAGCAGCGAAAGTGCTTGTTGCCCACCGGTAGTGACGAGTATCTGGTCGGCCGCGGTCGGCAGGCCGCGCCCCCGGTAATACTCGGCGACAGCCTCCCGAAGCGCCGGATGACCCGCCGGGTAATAGCCGATGTCGTTGGTTGTCGCGGCCAAGGCAGGCAGCATCGCGGCGTAGGACTCGGCCAATTCCACGGGAGGCCGGTCCGGTGCCGCACACGCCAGCGAGATCACATCTGACCGTGGCTCGAGCAGGTCGAGGAACATCGGCTCACTGGTGGTGTCCGGGGGATCGTCACGCGGCGTCCCCGCAACGCGAGTGCCACTGCCCTGCCGTCGCACGATCCGCCCTTCGTCCTGCAGCAGTCCATAGGCCGCGACCACGGTGCTGCGTCCGACCGACAGCGAGACAGCGAGCGTCCGATCCGGCGGCAGCAGTGCGCCAGGCGCCAGCTCACCGTCATCGATCAGCCCACGCAACCGTGCCGCGAGCAGGGCATACAACGGCCCACGCCCCGCCGACCAGCGTCCGAGCCGATCCGTCACATCAATTGGTTCCATAGCCAAACCAATTATGCTCGATTGGCGCTGGATCGGCGCCCCGAGCGGCCCGACGATGGTCACCATGAGCGCCACCGGTTCCGTTTCGATTTCCGCAGCCATCGCTGCCCTGCCCGGGCCCTTCCAGCAGCACGAGCTCGCACTGGTCAACGACACCGTCGTCCGTGTCGCCCAGCTGAGGGGCGAATTCCCGTGGCACCACCACGAGGAAGACGAACTCTTCCTCTGCTGGGACGGCACCTTCCGCATCGAACTGGAAGATCGTGCTCCCGTGATCCTGCATCCGGGCGAATTGTTCGTGGTGCCCAAGGGGGTTCGGCACCGTCCGGTCGCGGACGAGGTCGCACACGTCCTCTTGATCGAGCGCCCGGAGACCGCGCAGTACGGCAACTGACATTCTGCTGCGAACGCGGGAGCGGCCGTTACTGTTCGGTGCCGGGTTCGATGGGCACAGCGTGCAGCAGTTCGGCCACTTCCGCTGGCGTCGCGGCCGGAAACAGTTGTCGCACACCGATCATCGCCAGGAGTCGATCCTGATCGGCACCGGCTCCCATTCGCGACACCACATCATGTGCGGCGCGGTTGGCCTCGGCGATCTCGTCGGCTTTGCTCAGTCGCGTGAGGTTCTCACTCACCATCTTGTCGAGATCGGTGGACCGCTTGTAGAACAAGGCGGTGATCCCCACCGGCACCGCACCCATGATCGACGTCGCGGCCGCCGCGTCCCGATTCCCGAACGCCACCATCGACGCCGCCGCCAGCACCACGACAACCCCGCAACAGCCACTGATCATGTACGCCCAGAAGAACGCCGTGCTCTGCGCTTGCGCACTGCGCACCTGCCGGAGGTATTCGTCGGTTCGATTGCGGATCGCCGGTGCGTTGTGGATCGTCGAGCCCACCCGGCGCCCGGTCAGCTCTGTCGAATCGCGGGTGGATTTCGCACCCGTGGACCGGGTGTCCAGAAATTTGTCCAAGGCGTCGGCCTCGGCAGGTGTCATCGTTGTCGGCCCAGCACCTGGCCGAGCGTTCTTGGGCGGCGATCCATTCGTGGAGGTAGGCCGCCGGGTCCTGATCCGGTCCTGGTCGTCGGCGATGGTCACTTCGATCGCCTGCTTGTTGATCCGGCGACTGAACGCCGTCGACCACCAGGCCGACACCGCCGCGACAACCGTCGGAATCAGTCCGCCCACACCGACCAGAGCCAGTATTTCGTCCATCGCATTCCCCCGAAAACAAGCGCTCACCCCGGAAAAGATCCAGGCGCACTCTACCGCGACCCGATCGGATACGGCGTGTTCGAAACCTTGCAAACAAGAATTCTTGTTAGAAACAAGGAGTCGTGCTGTAATCAGCGTCACCGAATGAAGGAGAAGCCATGCAGCGCAGCACGGCCGCTACCGTCCGCCCGAGGCGCCGCCCGCTCGCCGGGAGGGTGGCAGCGCCCCTGGCGGCGATCTGCCTCGCGATAACCAGCGCGGGTTACGCCGGCGCCGACCCGTATCCGAGTTTCCCGCCGGATCAGAACCAGCTCCCGCAGTTGCCCGCCGAACCCCAGCTCTACGACATGCTCCCGATCCCGGTGCCCGCCGAAGACCCATGGTACGACGACCCGGCCGATCTGAATTCGTATGCACCGGGCCAGATCATCCGCTCCCGCACGGTGCAGACACGCCTGCTCGGCCTGCCCTTCCCGGTGCACACCGAACAGCTGCTCTACCGCAGCAACGACGTGCACGACAACCCGATCGCGACGGCGACCTCGGTGATCGTCCCCGGCATTCCATGGTCTGGCAGTCCGCGTCCGGTGGTGTCGTTCCAGGAAGCCATCGACGCAACCGATTCCTCGTGTAATCCGTCCTACACCCTGCAGACGGGCACGATGAAAGAGGCCGCACTGGCGGTGTATTGGCTCGCGCAGGGATTCGCGATCAACGTCGCCGACTTCGACGGCAAGTTCAATACCTTCAACACCTATGACGAAGGCAAGATGGTGCTCGACAGTTTGCGCGCCATGAAGAACTCCGCGCTGGGCCTGACCGACTCCGGGATCGCGCTCTACGGGTACTCCGGCGGCGGCTCGGGCTCGATCCGCGCGGCCGAACTCCGCGCGAGTTACGCCCCTGATGTGCGACTGCTCGGCACCGCCGTTGGCGGATTTCCCGCCGACCTGCGCGCCCAGGCTCGATACGCGATCGCGCATCAGCCAGGCCTCACCGGCGCCAGCAACTTCACCATGTGGCTCGGCTTCGCTGCGTTGTCGCGAGAATTCCCCGACCAGTTCGATGCGAAGGAATTGCTGACGCCGGAAGGTCAGGCGATCGTGGCGGATATGCGAAGTCGCTGCGTTTACACGATCGCGGCTGCGGGGGCATATCGGCCGATCAGTGCGTATTTCCAGCCGGGGAAGTCACTGGAAACGGCGCCGGGCGTAATGGAGGTGCTCGCGGAACAGAGCCTGGGACACCATATTCCGGACAGCCCGATCTTCTGGTGGCACGGAATCTGGGACGAACTCATCCCCACGTCGGCGGTACTGCCGACCGTGAACGACTACTGGAACCGCGGCGCGGATCTGCGGTTCTACACGATGCCGCTGCCCGAACACCTGGTCAACGCCGTCGCAGGCTGGCCGCCCGCGGTGGCCTGGACCAGTGCGGTGCTGCGCGGACTGCCGCCGGGCGAGCGCTTCAAAGCCGATATCCCGCTGCCCAACTGAGACGAAAACGGCACGGTGCGCAGGGAATGCGCGCCGTGCCGTTCACGAACCGAAGCTTTACGCCGAAGCCTGCTCGTAAGCCGAGATGACGTCCGCCGAAATCCTGCCGCGGCTGGACACCGTGTGCCCGTTCTGCGAAGCCCACGCCCGGATCTCGGTGAGATCGTTGCGGCGAGTGGATTCGGCTGCCGGTGCCGAGCCGAGGCGACGAGCGGCGCCCGCCTTCGCCCGGCCGGTGCGACGCGCGTACGGAACCCACTGTTCGAATACCTCACGCAGCTGTGCCGCGTTGGCATCGGACAGGTCGATTTCGTAGGCGGCGCCGTCGATTCCGAAGGTGACAGTCGCATCGGCAGCGGACGTGCCATCGAAATCATCGACCAGTGTGACAACGACTTTGCGCGCCATGGGAGTCCTGTTCGTTCGGGTGCCGAGAATTACCGTCGCCGATCCTAGTTGATCGACGCGCGGGTTATTCGCTCGGCATCCGTGGCGATCAGCTCGCGCGGCGGTGGGGCTCACCGCGGTAGCGGGTTTGGCCGCCGTCGACTTTCAGTACTTTCCACAGCTGCCGGGTGACCGGGTTCATCAAGCCGAGTTCGTCGACGAGGGTGCGGATGTCGCCGAAGAATCCGCTGAGGATGTGCCGCGAGGCGGGGCTGCGCCAGAATGCGTCGCGGAAAACCTCGTCGGGGATGTCGAACTTGGTGGCGAAGGATTTCGGCGGCTTGACCAGTTCGTCGGCCAGCCAGCGCATCGCGATCGGGAACGCCACCGCGCACACCGCGGTGCGCACCGGACCCATGCGGGCGATGTGGGTGCGCACGAACTCGTGGGCGAACGAGATGTGGCGTGCCTCTTCGGCGATGTGGATCTGCATGATCCGATGCAGGGCGGGCTGGGTCTCCTGGTCGGAGCGGATCAGTGCCTTCTGATAGTGGTCGATCGGTTCCTCGCCGCCGAGGATGCCGATGAACAGAATGACCCAGAAGTAACCGCCCGCGACGCCGATGAACGGCGACATCACCCGGAACATCGGCCGCATGCCGGGCACGTCGTCACCGATGCGGTTGACCAGCTCCTGGAACATCTGGATGTGGTTGCACTCCTCGGTCATCTCGTGGAGGCAGTATCGGAATTCGGGCGAACCGTTGGGCAGCGCCATCGCGTACTGCATCATCCCGCGGATGAGGATGGATTCGAACGCGAGCCCGACCTTGGCGGCGTTGGCCTGACGCCATCGGCCGATCTCGATGCGGCGTTCCAGCGGCAGGTTCTGATACCAGCTGGTCGCGCCGAGCGGGTCCAGTTCGGGTGAGAGCGTCCAGCGTGGGTCGTCGCGATCGATCGCGAGTTCCGGTGCGTCCCAGTCGATATCGAGGTAGGGGTCGAACCGGCGATGGACCGAACCCTCCGACAGCATGTGCAAGGTCTGGGCGTACTCGGACTCGGCAGCCGCGGTTTTCGAGAACGTCATTGTATCTCTTCCGTTGTCACCTGGATCGCCATCGAGCAGTCGATCCTCAAGGTAACTGTAACGCACTGTTCCAGGTATTTCCAGGGGAAGTCGTCGGGTGCGCGGTCGGAAATATTGCTCGGTCGAAAGTCGCGCAGTGGCGGTACTTTTGGTGGGAGGCACATCGGCGGGACCAGGTGAAAGGATGCGGCCTCTTGAGGAAAGCAAACGATCGGGCGGCGAGCTAGTGTTCGCGCGCTGGGGCGAGGCAGTACATCAATTCCGGTTCGCGGTGCTCGGCGTGGTCGTAGCCGCCCTGCTCGCGCTCGGCGGATATGGGCTCGGGCTGCAGGATGAACTGAGTTCGGGCGGCATGGACGATCCGGGGTCGGAATCCACCCTGGCTTCGAGGCTGGCGGACAGCGCATTCGGCCGCAACCACGATCTCGACGTGATCGTGCTGTACACCGCACCGCCCGGCAAGACCGTCGACGATCCCGAGTTCGGGCGCAAGATCGTCGAGAACCTCAACAGTCTGACGCGCGAGTATCCCGACGCGGTCGCCGGCGTCAACGGCGCCTATTGGCGGACCGAGTCCGGCCGGGCGAGCGGGTCACTGTTCGCGACGCCGGACCGCACGCGCGCGGTCGCTTCCGTTGCGATCGTCGGCGACAACGACACCGAGATGCTGCGCAATACCCGAAAGGTGAAGGACGCCTTCGCGATCCCCGGCATCGACGTGGCTGTCGGCGGCCTGCAACCGGTGACGGGAACGCTCAACGACACCCTCTCCGACGATATCCGCCGCATGGAAGTCCTCGCGTTCCCGGTGGTCGCCGTGCTGCTGTTCTTCATCTTCGGCGGCGTGGTCGCTGCCGCGCTGCCGTTGATCGTCGGCGGGCTGACTATGGTGGGCGCGAGTGGGATCGTGCGCTCCTTCACCTACTTCACCGAGGTGAACTCCTTTGTCGCGCCGGTTGTTTCGATGATCGGTGCCGGATTGGCCATCGACTACGGGCTGTTCGTCGTCAGTCGCTTCCGGGAAGAACTCGCCGAAGGTCACGACAGCGCCGCGGCGGTGCGGCGCACGATGACGACGGCAGGGCGCACGGTGGTGTTCTCCGCGACGATGATCATCGCCAGCGCAGGCGGCATGCTGCTGTTCCCGCAGGGATTCCTGAAGTCGATCGCGTACGGCGCCATCGCCACCGTGTCGTTGGCCGCGCTCACCGCGATCACCTTGCTGCCCGCGATGCTCGCGATTCTCGGTGCGCGCGTGGACATGTGGGGATTCGAGCGGCTCAGGCGAACCAAGTCCGCGCACGAAGTGGAGAACGGTTTCTGGGGCCGCAGTACCGGGTGGGTGATGAAACATCCGGTGAAGGTCGCGGGCATCCTGGTCGTCATTCTGGTGCTGTTGATCCTGCCCGCCCGCAATCTCGCCTTCGGCGGTCTGAGCGAACGATATCTCCCACCGGACAACAGCACTCGCCTCGCCCAGGAACACATCGACGAGGCCTTTCCCGGCCGGAGGTCCGATCCCATCGACCTGATCTTCGTCTCGGGCGACAGTGTCGCGGTCGGCGCGGCCCTGAAACAGGCGAACCTAGCGCCTGGTCTGGCGGAGAAGTTCGACCTACCAACACGTTCGCCGGTTCAGCAGGACGTATACCGCACCACAGCGGTACTCGCCGACTCCGATTCGGCCGACGCCACCATCGATTATCTGCGTGCCATCGAACTCCCCGATGGGGTACAGATGCTCGTCGGGGGTATCCCCGCCATCCAGAAGGACAGTCTCGATGCGCTGCTCGAGCGGATGCCGTGGATGATCGCCCTGGTCCTGCTCGTCACCACCCTGCTGATGTTCCTGACCTTCGGCTCGCTGATCCTGCCGATCAAGGCCGCGCTGATGAGTGCGCTCGGCCTCGGCTCGACGCTGGGCATTCTCACCTGGATATTCATCGACGGTCACGGTGCGAGCCTGCTGAACTTCACCCCGCAACCCATCCAGGCGAACATGCTGGTGATGATCGTCGCGATCATCTACGGCCTGTCCACCGACTACGAGGTCTTCCTGCTCTCGCGGATGGTCGAGGCCCGCGCCAAGGGCGCCTCGACTTCGGAGGCCGTGCGCATCGGCACCGCGCACACGGGCCGCATCATCACCGCCGCCGCGCTGATCCTGCTCGTGGTCACCGGCGCCTTCGCCTTCTCCGACCTGGTCCTCATGCAATACGTGGCCTACGGCATGATCGCCGCCCTCATCATCGACGCGACCGTGCTCCGGATGCTGCTTGTTCCCGCGACCATGAAACTCCTCGGCGACGACTGCTGGTGGGCACCGGCCTGGATGAAATCCATCCACGCCGAATTCGGCCTGGGCGAGCCCGCCCTGCCTGCGGAGCCGGTCGAACTCGTGAAACGGTCGCGCTGATGAACGAGCCACGTCCGGGTCTTCGGCGAGGCGACCGGTCGAGCGGTTGTCCGGGCAGAATTGTCGGACGGTAGGCATACGGTGACGGCAACGTTGCACACCCTGCCTTCGACCCGCCATGAATGGAGCAACGATGAGTCGCCACCTCCAGATCACCTTCGACGCGCACGACCCGGCCGCGCTGTCGACCTTCTGGCGCGACGCGCTGGGGTACGTGCACCCGGGGCCGCCCGGCGTCGAGGTCCCTCCCGGCGTCGATCCGCTGGCCGTGTGGGACCAGTTCCTCGCGCGCCTCGGTGTGCCCGCCGAGGAACGGAACTCGAAGTCGGCCATCGAGGACCCGGAAGGGCACGGACCCAGGGTGTTCTTCCAGCGGGTGCCCGAGGACAAAGTCGCCAAGAACCGCGTGCACCTCGACGTGCGTGCGGCACCGGGACTGCAGGGGGACGATCGGATGTCGGCGCTGGAGGCGGAGTGCGATCGGCTGGTCGCACTCGGAGCCACCCGGGTTCGACGCTTCGAACCCGAACCTCCGATGAGTGCGGGCTGGATCGTGATGACCGACCCCGAGGGCAACGAATTCTGCCTGGACTGATCCCGATCGAGTCGACGACAGCGGCGAACCTGCGAACCGAGGCAGGTGAGCGCAGCACGGGTGGGCGTCAATTCTCCGGTCGGATCGGGTGGAATCCGGTAGTCGGTCGGTGAAGGGGCGATTTTGCCGGGTGATGCCGCGGGGTCGAGTTACCGTGGATCGACCACGATGACGTGGTTGTTCGGCTGCCACTGGAAGGAAGCCCGGGATGGGGTATTTCGACTTCGGTGGGACCTCGATCGCTTACGACGAGGCGGGGGTGGGGGCGCCGGTTGTTTTCCTGCACAACCTCGGCGGGGACCGGCACATCTGGCGGGCGCAGTTCGACGTGTTGAAGCGGACGCATCGGGTTTTCGCGATCGACCTCATCGGGTACGGCGACTCGGACGCTCCCGATGACGGGTACACGGTCGAGAACTATCTGTCCATGGTCACCGCGTTCGTCGAGGAGCGGGAGCTGCGGGACGTGACGTTGGTCGGGCACTGTTTCGGGAGTGCGTTGGCGCTGCTCTACACGCAACGCCATCGTGAACAGGTGCGGTCGCTGGTGCTCAGCAGCCCGCTCACCCCGGCCACGCTGCGACCGACCAGGACCGCGTTGGCCGCGCAACTCGGTCGGCGACTGCGCATCGATTCGCTGCTCGCGCACGTCCGCATTCCCGGCCCGCTGGCGGGGCTGATCGTGGCGGAACAGCTCGGATCCGAGCGCGCGCCGCATGCGGCCGAAGTCGTTTCGCACCTGCGCGAGAGCTGGACCGAACCTCGTCGATTGATGGTCACCGCCGCGATCTCTCGCGAGATTCCGCTGCTCGGCGAGCTGGACACCTTCGTGCCGCCTGCCGATTTTCCGGCCGTCACCACGGTGTGGGGGAGCCGAAATCGAGTGCTGTGCGCGCAAGCCGGAGCTGCGCTGAACCGCACATTGCGGCCGTCGCGGGCGGTGGTCATCGACGGTGCGGGGCACCTGGTGATGGTCGAGGCGCCCGATCAGTTCACCGCCGTGGTGGTCGCCGCGACGATGGGCCCGCGCGTGGTCGATACCTAGTCCAGCGCGACATGCGGCCGCAGCGGGCGCTGTTCGGCGGTGAACCGAACTTGTCGGTGCGCACCTCTAGTCTGCTCACATGGACGGACCGGATTCTGCGCTACGCCGCCTCACCCGCGAGGCAGGAAAGTTGTTGCGGCCATACGGCTTTCAAGGAACAGATGCCGCCTGGACGCAGGTCACCGCAGGTGGGGTGGCCTCGATTCGGCGCACCCGCACCCAGCGGGCCTGGACCGACGGTCAGCAGGTGCTCGGATTCGGCCTGGAACTCAGCGCCACACCGATAGCCTGGTGGGAATTCTGCAACTGGCGCGATGCGGTGCGCGGTCTCGAACCGACCGCGCTCGAACAGGGCACCGGCCCCGGTTTGATCGACGAGCGTGGTCTGAGCGCGGAACTGACCGAATGGTGGTCGCTGCGAGTCGATCCGACGCACCGTGAGCGCCCCGCGCTCCAGACCGACGTCGACACCGTGCGCGCTGATCTGCCCGTGCGCGTCCACGCCTTCGCACGCCGGGCACTGCGACTGCTCGAACCCGACGCCTACCTTGACGAACTACTGGCGGACCCGAACCCACAGCCGGCCACGCTGGAGGCGATCGTCGTGCTGCTGGCCGAACACGGGCCGGGACCGCGACTCGATGACGCGGTGAACCGGTTCCGATTATCGGGCCCGGCGGAGTCCGGCGCCGACGACGTCATCGCCTATCTGCGCGGCCGAGCCGTTCCTGTCTGACTGTCCGCTCGACCAGCCCGACCGACGGCTCGCGATTATCATTGTCGACCGTGGGAGATGCGGTACAGGGCAGTGCTCGGCGAGTTCGTCCTGGCAACAGGAAAGACTTCGGCGTGGCCGCCGAACTGCTGGCGGCGTCGTTGGCCGACGACCCGGCGACACTGTGGTTGCACCCGAACGAATCCACCCGCAGGACCCGGAGCGTCCGCGGGTTTCGGACCTCGCTCGATGATTCCCGCGATTGCAGCGACGGAGTGGATCTCGCGCTCGACAGCACCGGCGCGATCGTCGGCGTCGCGGTGTGGCTCGCGACCTTTCACATCCTGCCGCGAGCAACCATCGGTCGTCAGTTGAAAGAGTTGCACACCTACGGTTCACAGGCCGCCCGCGCCAACGCGGATACGTACGCGACCTACGCGGCAGGCGTGCAGGAGCAGCACTGGCACCTGTTGGCGGTCGGTGTCGCCGCGGCTGCCCGCGGACGTGGGCACGGGCGGGACCTGATCGCGGCGGGAATGTATCGAGCGGCCGCCGACGGTGTCCCCGTGCACCTGGAGACGACCAACCCGAACAACCTCTCCTTCTACGAACACCTCGGATTCGACACAACCGCAGTGATCGACCTCCCCGGCGGCGGCCCCCGCAGATGGCTCATGCGCCAAGTGCCGCAACCGATCTCGGATCACGTCCGGAGTAGACGGCCCCGCAATACCTGAAGCCGCGGCGAAACGCGAGAATTTCGGGGCAGAAATTGTTGTGGATACCTATGACAATTTCGCGGAGACGGAATTGGAAGGTCAAAAACTGTGCTCGGTGATAGCGATCGGCGGGGCGGCCGTGATCTGATCGAGATGTCCCGAAGCTGGGATGCCTCACAGAGCAAGAATAAGGATGACCGTATGAACTCCAGAATTTCCCGCCCGCTCGCCATTGTCGCCATCGCACTGTCCGCCGGCGCCATCGGTGCCGGTCCGGCTGCCGCCGCGGCTCCGGCGCCTGTCATGGGTTCGGTGGAAGTGTGTCTGCCGCTTCCCCTTCCGGTGCTCGAGGTCAGCCTTTGTCTGTAACTGGCTAACACGGCTATTTTGCGGCGGTGGCGACACCGTTCACGGAGTGAAGATGTGCGCGGCTCCAGTTCGGATCCGCCACCGCCGCACCGCCGAAGACCCGCAGGCCGACGGGTTTCTTTGTCGGAAAGCATCAATGATTCAGTGTTCTGTTGATCCTTGTCACAAGCGAAGCTCGGACGAGGGATTGTCCATCACGGTAGTTTGGGGGCTTGCCCAGTGACCTGGGCGGGAAGGATTCATCATGGCTGGCGCAACTTCCATCGAGCCGTTCCTGACCGTTTCGGGGCGGCCTGTGTCGAACCCTTTGAAGGATGTGCGGGCGATATCCCGCCAGATGGTGGTGCATTTCATCGAGAATGTCGTCCCGTGTGGCACGCTGCCCGGTGAAGCGCTCAACGGTGACGTCACCACGGTGACCCGCGTCTGCCTGGAACTGACCAGGAGCATGCTCGACGGCCGTGACATCCCGGGGCGGATGGAGCGCGTGCAGGCCGCCGCCGCCGACTGGGCGCGCGAGGGCATCCCGATCGACACCATCCACGACGCGGTGCACGAAGGCTTCAAACTGGGCTTCGATCTCATCATCACCAATGTCACCAACCACGACTACGACACCGTCGTCGGGGTGACACGGCGGTTGATGGACGCCCAGAACATGATCACCTCGGCGGTATCGGTGGCCTACGTTCGTGAGCTGCGCTCGGTGGACAGCGAACACCACACGGCGGTGCACACGCTGACCTCGGCGCTGCTCGGTGGCCAGAACACCTCGACGATGGCACGCGAATGCGGCATCGAAATCGCCGAGCGTTATCACGTGATGGCACTGGAACTTCCGCCGCACGCCGAGGAATTCGACCCGACCCTCGATACGAAAGTCGTGGCTCGACGGAAACTGCGCCGAGTTCAGGCCGAACTGGCCGACCGGTGCGACGGGAAGGTGCTGTCGTTGTTGAGCGTCGACGGCGGCACGTTACTGTTTCCCGTCCCCGAATTCGCCGAAGCGGATCTGGACGAGTTGATCGTTCACCTGTCCGCCGCCGCGCAGGTGCCGGTGCGTGCCGTGGCCACAACGGCGACGCCGTCCGAAATCCCGCAGACCGCCGAGCAAGTCCACGAACTCGTCGAAATCGTGCATCGCTTCGGTGGTCCGAGCAAGGTATATCGCCCGCACGAATTGGCTTTCGAATATCAACTGACCCGACCCGGCCCCGCGCGCGACTATCTGAGCTCGATCGTCGATTCGCTTGAAGCGCACCCGGAGCTGTTACGCACGCTCGAGGTGTACATGGCGACGAATATGCAGCGTGCCAGGACCGCCCGCACCATGTTCATCCACACCAACACCGTCGATTACCGATTGAAGCGGATCGGTCAGATGACCGGGTTCGACCTCAATGATGTTTCCGGTCTCTGCCATTTGCGTGCGGCCCTGTTGATCCGGGCCCATCGTGGGTCCGGATCAACAGAGCTGTATCGAGGTTCGCGCGAAACCAGTTCCCGCGCAGGGTGATCGGAGCAGGGTGATCAGATCGGGTACAGCGGGTGCTTGCGCGGGTTGAACTCCGGTTTGACCGGCGGCTTGTCACGCAGCAGGCGCAGCGCGTGCCGGATCTCGAGGCGTGAGCGTGAGGGTTCGATGACCGCGTCGATGTAGCCGCGTTCGGCCGCGATCCACGGGGTCGCGATCGTCTCGTTGTACTGGTTGATCATCCAATCACGTGCCGCGGCGCGGTGTTCTTCCGCGACAGCGGCCAATTGGCGTTTGCCGGCGAGGTCGACCGCGCTCTCGGCGCCCATCACCGCGATGCTGGCGGTCGGCCACGCGAAGCTGACATCGGCGCCGACCTGACGGCAACCCATCATCCCGTACGCGCCGCCGTAGGACTTGCGCACCACAAGGTTGATGATCGGCACGGTCGCCTCGATGATCGCGCGCGGCACCCGGCCGCCACGGATGATCACGCCCGCGTCCTCCTGCTCGAGCCCTGGCAGTACGCCGGGTGTGTCGACGACGAAGATCAGCGGGATGTTGAAGGCGTTGCACAGGCGGATGAAGTAGGTGGCCTTGTCGGAGGCGACGGCGTCGACGGAACCGCCGAGAACCAGCGGCTGGTTCGCGAGCACACCGACCGGATGGCCGTCCACCCTGGCGAAGCCGGTGATCATGTTCGGGGCGAAAGTGGCTCGGATCTCATGGAATTCGCCGTCGTCGAACAGGCGGAGCAGGATGTCGTGCATGTCGTAGCCCGAACGATCGGAATCCGGGATGATCGTGTCGAGTTCCAGGTCGTAGGCGGTGATGTCCGGTTCCAGACCTGGATTGACGATCGGTGGCTGTTCCAAGCAGCTCGACGGCATGTAGCTCAGGTAGTTGCGCGCCCACTCGAAGGCTTCCTTCTCGTCCTCGGCGACGTGATGCAGAGTGCCGCGCTTGGCCTGCACCTCCGCGCCGCCGAGCGCCTCGGCGCTGACGTCCTCGCCGGTGACGGCCTTGATCACGTCGGGCCCGGTGACGAACATGTACGTATCCTTGGTGCCGATCAGCACATCGGTGTTGATCGGCCCGTACACCGAACCGGCGGCGCATTTGCCGAGCAGGATCGACACCTGCGGCACATAGCCGGACAGCTTCTCCAGCACCGTGGTCATATCGCCGAACGTGGCGAGCGAACCGACGGCGTCCTGCACGCGCGCACCGGGGGAGTCGTTGATCGTCACCACCGGGCAGCCGGTGTCGAACGCGAGTTTCAACGCGCGCATGAACTTTCGCGCACCCGTGATGCCGACGGACCCGCCGTACACGGTCGGATCGTGAGCGATCACAACCACCGTGCGGCCACCGATCAAACCGCGACCGGTCACCATCCCGTCACCGTAGAGGGTGTCCGGTTTGTCGCTCTGACGTGCCAACGCGCCGATCTCGATGAATGTCCCGGGATCGAGCAGCATGTCCATCCGCTCGCGGACGCTGGGAATGTCCCTCTTGGCTCGCCTCGCGATTGCGGTCTCACCTGCGGGTTCCGCGGCGATCGCCAGAATCTCAGCGAGTTCGTCGAGCTTCGCCTTGGTACTAACCACGCTTACTGCCACCTTCCAACCAACTCAAGTGCTCTGCGCGACGGTAGTCGAACCGCCGCGTGACAGCGAGATAAGCCTCGGAGGCAGGAGAGATCACAAAGTCTGAGCCGGCTATCTCATCGCATTCTCTACAAACGATCAGCGATCTTCGCGTGCAGGCGCGGTGACCGGCCAGATCGGCAGGCGAAGCGCGGCGGTCGCGGTGGCGGGGACGACGGGGGCGTTCGGTGCCACCGCGGTGAGCCGCTCGTAGGGACCGCCTATGGTCGGGCGCGGATCCGGTTCGCCCTTGTTGGGCCACAGCGCGGCCGCGCGTTCGGCCTGGGCCGCGATCGTCAGTGACGGATTGACGCCGAGGTTGGCCGAGATCGCCGACCCGTCGACGATGCTGAGACTCGGGTAACCGTGGACGCGGTGATAGGGGTCGATGACGCCGGTGCCCGCATCGGTGCCGATGACGCAGCCCCCGATGAAGTGCGCGGTCATCGGGACATTGAACACATCCGGCCACGTACTACCCGGTGTCGCACCGAGTTTCGCGGCCACGTGCCGGGTCGCCTCGTGACCGGGCGGAATCCAGGACGGATTGGGCTCGCCGAAACCTTGCTTGCTGGTGAACCGGCGACCGAACACCCCGCGACGGGTGTAGGTGGTGATCGAATTGTCCAGGCTCTGCATCACCAGCAGGACCAGCGTGCGTTCGCTCCACCGCTTGGTGCGCAACAAGCGCACGGTCCGCACCGGGTGACGTCCGGCGATCAGCAGCACCCGCGACCAGCGCGGCAACCGCTGGTCGCCGTCGACGAGATAGGTATTGAGCAACCCCATCGCATTGGAGCCCTTGCCGTAGCGCACGGGTTCGACGTGGGTGTTCGGCGTCGGATGGAACGACGACGTGATCGCCACGCCCTTGGTGATGTCGAAGGCCGGGTCGACTTCGGTGCGGCCCGCGCCGAGAATGGCTTCGGAGTTGGTGCGGGTCAGCACCCCCAGACGCGGCGAGATCTCGGGAAGTACCGCGGCGTCGCGCATCTCGAACAACAGGTGCTGGGTACCCCAGGTGCCGGCGGCCAGCACCACATTGCGCGCCGAGATCGTGGCGCGGTGCTTGCGGACCCAGCTTCCGGTGCGTTCGGTGTCGACCAGCCAGCTGCCGTCGGACTGCGGCCGGATCGCGGTCACCGTGGTCATCGGCGAGACCACCGCCCCGGCCTGCTCCGCCAACCCGAGATAGTTCTTGACCAGGGTGTTCTTGGCGCCGTGGCGACACCCGGTCATGCATTCCCCGCACTCGATACACCCGGTGCGCTCGGGCCCGACGCCACCGAAATACGGGTCGGCGGCCGTCTTGCCCGGCTCACCGAAGTACACGCCGACCGGGGTCGGCACGAAGGTGTCGCCGACGCCCATCTCGTGAGCCACCGACTCGATGATGGTGTCGGCCGGAGTCATGTGCGGATTGCGCACCACGCCGAGCATCCGCCGCGCCTGGTCGTAATGCGGGCTGAGCTCGGCGTCCCAGTCGGTGATATCGGCCCACTGGCGATCGCCGAAGAACGCCTCGCCCGGCTTGTAGAGGGTGTTGGCATAGTTCAGCGAACCGCCGCCGACCCCGGCACCAGCCAGGATGAAGCAGTCACGCAGGCGATGGATCCGCTGAATTCCGTAGCACCCCAATCGTGGAGCCCACAGGTATCGGCGCAGGTCCCAGTTGGTGGCGGCGAAATCGGCATCGGCGAAGCGCCGCCCGGCCTCTAGAACGCCGACGCGGTAGCCCTTTTCCACCAGGCGCAGGGCAGTGACACTGCCACCGAAACCCGACCCGATGATCAGTACGTCATAGTCGTAGGAGGGGCCGGCGCTGTTGGTGGACTCTTTTGACACGGACCGACGGTAGAAGCCCCCGCTCCGTAACGACCCCTTCGGCGCGTCCGCCTGGCAGAACTCACGATCTCCGCCATTCGGGTCTGGTAAGCGTGACAAAAAGGGGCGGAAACCGACTAGGCAGCCGAAGAACTCGTCACGAATTCCGCCGGGCACGGTTGAACCGGCACCTACTTCGATCCGAATGCCGATCCAGACCGAGGACGGCTGCTGATCGGTCGGGAGGAACGAGAGGGAGATCACGTCGAATATGTTGTCGGTCAACATGATTGATAGGATCTCGCGGTGAGTGGATGGCCCGGGACCGCAGACCTGGGCCGTCCACTCGCCTAGGGTTGTGACTGTTTTCCCGCGTGGCATCGCGATGCCCGCCGCTGGTCATCTCGTCGTCTTCGACCGCTCGCATTCGTCGGGTTGTATGGTGCTCGGCGGCCGCTCGTGTCATGGCTACGTGCCGGTAACCCGCGCACGGTGCTTGTATATGAGACACGGGGGTGCAGACTGCGCACGGACCGGGAGTTGCAAACCTCACCCGTCAGGACGATGTCCTGGGGAAATGGAAGGAGTCGGCGAGTGTTCAGCCGTATCGCCATCGTGAATCGGGGCGAGGCCGCCATGCGCCTCATCCACGCCGTCCGTGATCTGGCGGCGGCGACCGGGCTATCGATCGAAACCGTCGCGCTGCACACCGACGTCGACCGGAATGCCACCTTCGTTCGGGAAGCCGATATCGCCTATGACCTCGGTCCGGCGTCGGCACGCCCGTACCTGGACCTCAAGGCCCTGGAGAAGGCACTCGTCGCCACGAAAGCAGACGCCGCCTGGGTCGGCTGGGGTTTCGTCGCCGAAGATCCCGCGTTCGCCGAGCTGTGCGACCACATCGGCGTCACCTTCGTCGGGCCGAGTGCCGAGGCGATGCGCAAGCTCGGTGACAAGATCGGCGCCAAGCTGATCGCCGAGGAAGTCGGCGTGCCGGTCGCGCCGTGGAGCCGGGGCGCGGTCGACACCGTCGAGGACGCCATCGAAGCGGCCACCCGGATCGGCTACCCGCTGATGCTGAAGGCCACCGCCGGTGGCGGCGGTCGCGGCATCCGCGTGATCACCAACGAAGCCGAACTGGTCGACGCCTACGAGCGCACCAAGCAGGAAGCCGCGCGTGCCTTCGGCAGCGGTGTCGTGTTCCTCGAGCGCCTGGTCACGGGCGCGCGCCACGTCGAAGTCCAGGTCATCGCCGACGGTCAGGGCACCGCGTGGGCGCTGGGCGTGCGCGACTGCTCGGTGCAGCGACGCAATCAGAAGGTGATCGAGGAATCGTCCTCTCCCGTGCTGAGCGCCGAGCAGACCGCCGAACTCAAGGCCTCCGCCGAGCGCCTGGCGATTGCGGTCGGGTACTGCGGCGCCGCGACCGTCGAATTCTTGTACCACCCCGGTGACCAGCTGTTCGCGTTCCTCGAGGTGAACACCCGCCTGCAGGTCGAGCACCCGATCACCGAGCTCACCACCGGTTTCGACCTGGTGCACGCGCAGTTGCGGGTGGCCTCGGGCATCAAGCTCGAAGGTGAGCCGCCGGTCGAGCGTGGCCACGCCATCGAAGCCCGTCTCAACGCCGAGGACCCCGACCGCGACTTCGCGCCCGCTCCCGGCCGCATCGTGCGCCTCGACCTGCCCGCGGGCCCCGGTATCCGCGTCGACACCGGCGTCAGCCAGGGCGACACCATCCCCGCAGACTTCGACTCGATGATCGCCAAGATCATCGCCTACGGCCGCGACCGCGACGAAGCCCTCGGCCGCCTGCGCCGGGCCATGGCCCAGACCCGTGTGGTCATCGAAGGTGGTGCGACGAACAAGAGCTTCGTGCTCGACCTCCTCGATCAGCCAGAGGTGATCGACGCCAGCGCCGACACCGGCTGGATCGACCGGGTTCGTGGTGAAGGCCGCCTGGTCACCCACCGTCACTCGACCGTGGCGCTGGCCGTGGCCGCGATCGACGCCTACGAGGAAGACGAGCGGGTCGAACGCCAGCGCCTGCTCTCGACCGCGTCCGGCGGTCGTCCGCAGGTGCAGCACGAATCGGGACGACCCCTCGACCTGAAACTGCGCGGTGCGGGCTATCGCGTGCGCGTCGCCCGGATCGGTGCGCACCGGTTCCGCGTCGGCATCGAAGCCGGTGGCGACCTGCGCACCGCCGACGTCGACCTCGAGCGTTTCGATCATCACACCGGTCAGATCATCGTCAACGGCACCCGCTACCGCCTGATCACCGGCACCCACGGACCCACCCACGTGGTCGACGTCGACGGCGTGACCCACCGGATCAGCCGCGACGAAGGCGGCGTCGTCCGTTCGCCCGCCCCCGCGCTGGTCGTCGGCACGCCACTCGAGGTCGGCGCCGAGGTCGAAGCCGGTGCACCGGTGCTCGTGCTGGAGAGCATGAAGATGGAGACGGTGCTGCGCGCACCGTTCCGCGCCCGGCTGAAGGAATGCGCGGTCTCCGTCGGCACCCAGGTCGAAGCGGGCGCGCCGCTG
The DNA here is from genome assembly GCF_042749305.1 of Nocardia sp. NPDC058705. Classification (NCBI taxonomy): domain Bacteria; kingdom Bacillati; phylum Actinomycetota; class Actinomycetes; order Mycobacteriales; family Nocardiaceae; genus Nocardia; species Nocardia sp. NPDC058705. Next base: position 57,217 of record NZ_JBHYRN010000011.1, read on the forward strand.
CTGCGCCTCGAGCCCCTGGCAGACGACGACGAAACCGCCGAGACCGCGACCACCGGCACCGTCGAACTCGATCTGCCCAGCGCGACAACACCTTTGGACGCGCACGAGCGAGTGACCCGCGGCCTGCAGGACCTGAGCAGCCTGCTGCTCGGCTTCGACGTGGACCCGCACGACGACCGTCGCGTCCTCGACGACTACCTCACGGCCCGCCGCGAAGCCGTCGCCGACAGCCTGCGCCCGCTCGCCGAAGAGCTCGAACTCGTGCAGATGTTCGCCGATCTCGCCGAACTGAGCCACAACCGCTCGGCCGACGACGATCACGGCCACGGACACGTCCACAGCGCCCGCGAGTACTTCCACACCTACCTGCAGAGCCTCGACGTCGAACGGGCCGGGCTCCCGGAGTCGTACCAGGCCAAACTCGGTACGGCACTGCGTCATTACGGGATCACCGAACTCGACCGCACGCCCGACCTCGAAGCGGCCGTCTTCCGGATCTTCCTCGCCCAGCAGCGCCCCACCGACACCGTCACCGTCGTCACCGCGCTGCTGCGCGAATGGCTGACCGAACCGATGCCCGACCAGGTGCTGCGCGAACCCGTCGGCCTGGCGCTGGAACGTCTCGTCGCGGCGACGCAGGTGCGTTTCCCGGTGATCGCCGACCTCGCCCGCGGTCTGGTTTACAGCTGGTACGGCCAGCCGCTGCTGCGTCGCAACCGCGCCCGCGTGTACACCAATGTCCGCAAGCACCTGAGCTACCTGGACGGCAACCCGCAGGCCGACGATCGCACCGCCCGGATCGCCGAAATGGTGCGCAGCACCGAACCTCTGGTGCGTCTGCTCGGCCAGCGGCTCGAGCGGAACAAGCCCGACCACACCGCGATGCTCGAGGTGCTCACCCGGCGCTACTACGGCAACAAGGGCCTGACCGGTGTGCGCACCGAACAGGTCGGTGACACCACCTTCGTCGTCGCCGAACGCTACGGCTCGACACTGGTCTCCACCGTTGTGAGTTTCGACGAGCTCGGTTCCGCACTGGACGGCCTGGCCCAATTGGCCACGGGCACAGTCTCCATCGACGCCGACATCTACCTCAGCTGGGAATCGCAGCCGGAGGACTTCGACGCGATGGCCGCGGCACTGCAGAACGTGCTCGGCGCGCACCCGATGCCGAACCAGGTGCACCGGATCACCGCGACCGTCGCGGGTAGCGGCGGCTCGGTCATGCACCACCACTTCACCTTCCGGCCGTCGGTGACCGGGATGGCCGAGGAGCGGTTGATCCGCGGCCTGCACCCCTACATCGCCCAGCGGATGCAGCTGGAACGGCTGCGCAAGTTCGACCTGACCCGCCTGCCGTCCTCGGACGAAGAGGTCTACCTGTTCCGCGCCGTCGCCAAGGAGAACCCGTCGGACGATCGTCTCATCGCCTTCGCCCAGGTCCGTGACCTCGCGGCGCTGCGTGACCACGACGGCCGCCTGATCGCCCTGCCTACCGCCGAGAGCGCCATCGCCACCTGCGTGGACTCGATCCGCCGGGCGCAGTCGCGGTTCCCGTCGGCCAAGCGGCTCAACACCAACCGCATCGTGATGTACATCTGGCCGCACATGGATGTCACCCGCGCCGAGCTCGAGACCATCGGCGGCCACGTGCTGCCGACGGCCGCGGGCGCCGGGCTCGAGGAGATCCTGCTCATCGCGCGTCAGCGTGATCCCGAGACCGGCGAGCTGACCAAGGTCGGCGTGCGGATCACCTTCCGTCCCGACGGCGGGTCCGACGTGACGGTCGGCGAGCGGACCGACGAGCCCGTCGAGCCGCTGGACGAGTACCGGCAGAAGGTGCTGCGCGCCGCGGCCCGCAACACGGTGTACCCGTACGAATTGACCTCGCTCCTGGGCGATTTCGCCGAGTACGACCTCGATGCCGAGCACGCGCTGGTACCGGTCGAGCGGCCGAAGGGACACAACAAGGCGGCGATCGTCGCCGGTGTGGTGACCACACCCACCGTGCAGCATCCCGAGGGTGTCACCCGCGTACTGCTGCTCGGTGATCCCACCAAATCCCTCGGCGCGCTGTCGGAACCGGAATGCCGCCGGGTGATCGCCGCCCTGGATCTGGCCGAGAGCCTGCAGGTGCCGCTCGAGTGGTACGCGCTGTCCTCGGGCGCGCGGATCTCGATGGCCTCGGGTACCGAGAACATGGACTGGGTCGCGGCCGCGCTCAAGCGGATCGTCGAATTCACCCAGGGCGGTGGCGAGATCAACATCGTGGTCGCGGGCATCAATGTCGGCGCGCAGCCGTACTGGAATGCCGAGGCCACTATGCTCATGCACACCAAGGGCGTGCTGATCATGACCCCGGATTCGGCCATGGTGCTCACCGGAAAGCAGTCCCTCGACTTCTCCGGTGGTGTCTCCGCCGAGGACAACTTCGGCATCGGCGGCTACGACCGCGTGATGGGCCCGAACGGGCAGGCGCAGTACTGGGCGCCGAACCTCCTTTCCGCCCGCGACGTCCTCATGGCGCACTACGAGCACACCTACATCGCCCCCGGCGAGCAGGCACCGCGTCGCGCCGAGTCCACCGACCCGATCGACCGCGATATCTCGAGCTTCCCGCATGTGTTGGCGGACAGTACCTTCGCCACCGTCGGCGAGATCTTCTCCGCCGCCGCCAACCCGGATCGCAAGAAGCCCTTCGACATTCGCACCGTCATGAAGGCACTGGCCGACCAGGACCACCCCGTCCTGGAACGCTGGGCGGGCATGGCCGACGCCGAGACCGCGGTCGTGCACGACGCGCACCTCGGCGGAATCCCGGTGTGCCTGTTGGGTATCGAGTCGCGCAACGTGGCCCGGCGCGGGTTCCCGTCCACCGACGGACCCGACACCTACACCGCGGGCACCCTGTTCCCGCGCTCGTCGAAGAAGGCCGCACGGGCCATCAACGCCGCCAGCGGTAACCGCCCGCTCGTGGTGCTGGCCAACCTGTCGGGCTTCGACGGCTCACCCGAGTCGATGCGCAAACTGCAGCTCGAGTACGGCGCCGAAATCGGCCGTGCCATCGTCAATTTCGACGGACCCATCGTGTTCTGCGTGATCTCGCGCTACCACGGCGGTGCGTTCGTGGTGTTCTCGAAGGCGCTCAACCCGAACATGACGGTGCTCGCGCTGGAAGGCTCGTTCGCCTCGGTGCTCGGTGGCGCACCGGCCGCCGCGGTGGTGTTCGCCGGTGAGGTGAAGTCCAGGACCGCCGCCGACCCGCGCGTGCGGGAGCTGGAGAGCCGGGTGGCCAACGCCGTCGGCACCGACCGCGCGACGCTGAGCGCCGAGCTCGACGAGACCCGCTCGTCGGTGCGTGCGGAGAAGCTGGGCGATGTGGCCGCGGAGTTCGACCGCGTCCACAACATCCAGCGCGCGGTCGAGGTCGGATCGGTGGACGCCATCGTCAGCGTCGCCGATCTGCGTCCGCGGATCATCGCCGCCATCGAAGCGCGTCTGCCCGCGTAGCACCAAGCTGTCCGGGCTCGGTCGAACAGCCGAGCCCGGTCAGCTACGCGCAGTTCATGGGAGTGGTCCTGACCACACAGCACGCCCCGTATACCCTGGCCTCTTCGCATCACGAAGTAGGAGCCCCGAAGATGGCCTTGGCGAGACACTGCGACCGCGACGGTTGCGACAGCTGGCAGCGCGTCGACCACGACGTCAACAACCGCTGGATCACCGTCGACCTCGGCGGCGGCGACATCCGGCACTTCGACACCCGCGACTGCCTCATGCACTGGGCCGCCGCCACCAGCGTCCCGACCGAGGTCTACCCGGCCGGGTAGTTTCGCCCTCGATCAGCGGGGGTCGGCGAGGTGCCAACCGCTCTGGCTCAGATCGGGCCGGTTGTTGGGAAACATCTGGAAGTAGATCCGATTGTCTTCGACCCTGGTGGTGCGGACGGTGACGTCGGTGCTGCTCTTGTCGGCGAGGACCGCGATGCACTGGGTGGATTCGTCGGCTTTGCCGCGCAGCATATTGCCGCAGAGCGCACCGCCGGACGGGAAGATGCTGGTGCTGAGGCCGTAGTGCTTGGAGAGATCTCTCGCCAGGCCACCGACGATGGTTTCGAGTGTCTTCGCGTACAGTGCAACGTCTTTCAGGATGACGTTCGTTCCGCCGGAATGCTCGACCTCCCACCGGCTGCCGTTGGACTCGATCGCCGTGCAGGTCCCACTCCCAGTGGGCTCGCCTGTGGGTGAGAGCGCGCACTCCACGGCGTGGAAGTCTCGACCCGTCTTGGACTTCAGCGCGGTGGCGATAGCTGTCTGTACCGCGGTGTTGTCGGCGACTCGACGTGCCATCTCGGCACTGTCGACCTGGTCCGCTCCGGCCGCACTGCTACACCCGGCCACCATGAATACGGACAAAACCACCAACCATCGACGCATCCGCGAATCGTAGGCGATCGCACGTATTCGGCCTATTCGGCAGAGCGTCGAACTCAGGCGGCTCAGTGCGGTGCCGGGTGATTGCTTTGCCGGTTTGCGGGCATGTCCAGGGAAAGGGCGGTGTCGTCCTCGAAAGGAGCATGCGCGATGAACCAGTCAGAGGAACAGTTTCCCGATGACGCTCGGACCACCCGGATGCATGCGGGGGAGTCGATCAGGGATACACGGAACTGGCCGGGGTTGATCCTGGCCGCCGTCGGGTTGGTGTTGCTCGGTCTCACGCTCACCGCGGCCGGATACGGCTTCGCGGGCTGGGCCGTGATCGCGGGAGTGGCGTGTGTGGTGTGTTTGGTGTTGGGGATCGGGCTCGTGGTCGCCGAGCATCGGCGGGTGAAGGCACAGGAGGATCTGGCCCTCGACGAACCGCGAGGTCACTGACGTGGTGGTTCTGCGGGTGCCGCGTGTCTACCGGCCGCAGGCCGACACGTGGTTGCTGGCCCGTGCGCTGCACGAGGTGCCGTCGCTGCGAGGCGGACGGGTGCTCGATGTGTGTGCGGGGACCGGTGCGCTCACACTGGCCGCGGCCGCGGCGGGTGCGGGCAGTCTGACCGCGGTCGATCTGTCCTGGTCGGCACTGATGTCGACCTGGATGAACTGTCGGCTGCGGGGGATCGCGGTGGAGTTGCTGCACGGCGACTTCGCCTCGGCGCTGCGGTTGCCGCGCTTCGACGTGGTGGTCGCGAATCCGCCGTACGTTCCCGCTGAGCAGACAAGCGGTCGCGGTGCGGCGCTGGCCTGGGATGCGGGCCACGACGGGCGCAGCGTGCTGGATCGGCTGTGCGCGATGCTGCCGGATCTGCTCACCGAACGTGGTGTCGGGTTGATCGTGCACTCGGCGGTCAGCGATCCGCAGCGCAGCCTGAGTCAGTTGCGCGGGCTCGGCGCGAGTGCGCGGGTGGTGGCGACCGGGACGGTGCCGTTCGGGCCAGTGATGCGGTCGCGGGCCGAGTGGCTTGCCGCGAACGGTTTCATCCGGCCCGGTCAGCGCGAGGAGGAACTGGTGGTGATTCGTGTCGACCGAACCTCGTCTCCCGTCGTCGCCGATCCTGCGTGAACCGAGCCCGGCCGACTCGGTCCAGCGTGACTCGGGGCAGCCGACACCGTGTGAGTCGCGTCGGTCCGAGCCTGCTCGACCGAACCCGCGTCGCGTCGTGCTCACCGAGGACGGCCCCGCGCTCATCGACGGACCGGTCGATCTCGTGACCGCCGACGGCGAGACGCTGCACTGCGACCGCTTCGTGGTGGCGCTGTGTCTGTGCCGCCGATCGAGCACCTACCCCCTGTGCGACACCAGCCACCGGCGCCGACATCGCCCGAGGAGTGCCGACTGATGCCCCTTCGACCACTGCCGAAACCGCGCGGCGAACTGTCCGCCGCCATCATCGAATTGCTCACGCGCCCACCGGGTTCCGTCGTTCCCTGCGCCCCCGAACTCGACCCCTACGGCGAGGATCTCCAGCTCACCCTGCACACCTGCTACGAACTCCACTACCAGGGTTTCGCGGGTGTCGACGAAAGCTGGGAATGGGATCCCGATCTACTGCGCCTACGCCGCGATCTGGAGAACCAGTTCCGCGCGACCCTGCACGCGGACGTCGCAGGCGGCGACGACGTCGACGACGAACTCGACCGCCTCCTCGAACCGACCAGTGGCTCCGACGGCATCGCCGGATTCCTCACCGACCACGGCACCCCCGACAAACTGCGCGAATACTTCGCCCACCGCTCGATCTACCACCACATCGAGGCAGACCCGTATGCCTGGGTGATCCCACGGCTGCGCGGGCAGGTGAAGGCCTCGCTGGTAGCGGTCGAGTTCGACGAGTTCGGCGGCGGCCGTGGCGAACGCGTGCACGCGCAACTGTTCGCCGACTTGCTCGCCGGTGCGGACCTCGATCCGACCTACCTGCACTACCTGGACCTGGTGCCCGCGCCGATGCTCGCGCTGGTCGACATGATGTCGATGTTCGGCCTGCACCGCGGCCTACGCGGCGCACTGGTCGGCCACTTCGCCACCGCCGAGATCACCTCGTCACCGGCATCGCGCCGCCTGGCCGAACTCGCGCGCACCCTGCTCCCGCACCCCGCGTGCGCGCACTTCTACGCCGAGCACGTCGAGGCCGACGCCGTCCACGAACAGGTGATGCGTCGCGATGTCATCGCCGGTCTGCTGGCCACCGATCCCGAACAGGCCCGGTCGATCGTGTTCGGCATCCAGGTGACGAACCTGCTGGAAGATCGCTTCGCCGAGCATGTGCTGCGGTGCTGGAACGCGGACCGCAGTTCACTGCGCGAGCCGATCAGTGCACTCGCCGCACCTGTGTGAAGGTGATGGCAACGGGGTAGCCGCCCTTGGCGCGGTCAAAGGGATCGTGGTCGGCGACGAGGTGATCGGTGATCGACCCCATCACGTTCCAGCCGAACCCCGTGGTGTCGATCGGGTCGGTGTCGCCGCAGACGCCGCGCACCGAGATCCTGATCCGGAATCCGTCGGCGACCACGTCGCAGTGCAGCTGGGAACCGGGCACCGCGCCCAGGACCAGGCAGGTCGCCGCCTCGTCGAGGGCGACTCGGGTGTCGGCCACCTCGTCGACCGTGAAACCCGCGATCAGGGCAACGGTTTCGGCGACGGCTCGGAGCATGACGATCTGCCCCAGGTCGGCATCGATCTGGATGTGGGTCGCTGTCGCGTGTTCGGAGTCGGTGACGATCCGGTCGCTCGAATCCACGATGTCCTCCTCCCTGGCTTGCGCTGGAGTGGGCTTCATCGAGCGCATACCCACGATCAGGGGGAGCGAAACAGTCAGGAGCCGGACGCCTCGTCGAGGGACCGGTAGTACCGGAACAGGGGTCGCACGCCGACCAGATCCAGGGCCCGCTCCACTTCACGGGTGCCGGTGAGCAGGCGGATTTCGACCTCGTGGGCCCACGCGTCGGCTTTCGCGGTGCCGAGCATCGCCGCCACCCGGATGCTCAGGAACTCGGTATCGCGCAGGTCGAGGATGACCACCCGCGCGCCGGAGCGCACCGCGCGGTCGAGCAGCGTGCGGAATCGGGGCATTCGCGCCGCGTCGAGTTCGAATCCGGCGTGCAATACCCAGCAGCCGGGCCGTCCCGGGTCGCGCAGCGCCAATTCGGCTGCGGTGTGTGCGGAGGACCCGCGATACCAGCGCAGCCGGCTCGAGTGCCGGCGATCCATGACGACAGACATACAGACCTCCTGTGCGACAGGGCGTTCCGGTTCGCACGACCGAAGGCCATTAGCCGATGGTCAGGGTGCGGTGCACGAGAACCGGGGTCGGCTGGAGGTCTCAACCTAGGACAATTCTGGCACGTGGCGGCGCTGCTGTCACTGCAAAGCGGGTGTCACTGCAAAGCGGGTGTCACTGCAAAGCCGTCACGGCGAAGGCGTCGGTTCGGCGAGTGCCTGTTCCCGCAGCAGCGCCAGGGTCCGTGACAGGATTCGCGAGACCTGCATCTGGGACACACCGAGTTCCTCGGCGATCTGGCCCTGGGTCCGCGACTCGTAGAAGCGCATGATCAGCACCCGGCGCTCCTCGGCGGGTAGCGCGGCGATGAGCGGGCGCACCGCCATCGCGTCCTCGGTGAGCTGGTAGCACGGTTCGTCCGCGCCGAGGGTGTCGGTGATCGGCTGGGTGGAGTCGTCGCGACCGTCGTGGGTGACGCCGTCGATCGAATTGCTCTGGTAGCCGTTGCCCGCGACGAGCGTGCGGGTGATCTCGACCAGGTCCACGTCGAGTTCGGCGGCGAGTTCGCGGGCGTTGGGCAGCCTGCCGAGCCGCTGTGAGAGTTCCTCGGTGGCGGGCCCGATGCGGAGCTGGATCTCCTTGAGCCGGCGCGGTACGCGCACCGCCCAGGTGCGGTCGCGGAAGTGCCTGCGTACTTCGCCCATGATCGTCGGGATCGCGAAGGACAGGAACGAGGAGCCACGGGTCACGTCGTACCGGTCGACAGCCAGCACCAGCCCCACCCGGGCCGTCTGCTCGAGGTCGTCGAACTGCTCGCCGCGGCCGTTGAACTTGCGCGCGATGTGGTCGGCCAGCGGCAGCGACAACTCGATGATCTTCGCCCGCAGCGTGTCACGTTGCTCGTCGTCGGGCGGGAGCGCGCGCAGCTTCTCGAACCACGGTTCTATGTTGTCGTAGCTGTCGCCGCGCGAGTGCGATCGGCGAGCTGTCGGTTGTTCGACTGCTGTAGTTGATTCCCATGTCATCGCGTGGTGCCTCGCTTCCGGGGCGGTTCGGATGTGTTCATGGGGTACCCACCGGGACCCGGGGCCATGCCCTGTCTACGAGACTAACCCCACTTGCTCAGGAGGCGGCGGGTCCGTGCAGTCGGCGGATCCAGCCGAACTCGACGGTGGTCGGATAGCCGTCGCGGGCCGGGTCGAAGCCGCCGTATTCGGTGCGCAACGCGTCGGTGAGCGTCGCGACCACGTGCCAGCCGAAGGAGTTCTCGTCGAGGGCGGCGGGCTCGCGGGCCAGTGCGCTCACCCGGGCGCCGAGCGCTCCGTCACCACCGGTGAACGAGCAGTCGATATGCGATTCCGGGGTCGCGACCAGCATCAAAGCGGTGGCCACCTCGTCGAGTGCGAGGAGTAGGTCGGTGACCTCGTCGAGCGCGAAACCGCGGACCAGCAGCACGGTTTCGGCGAGCGCGTGCACCATGCTCAGCTGGTCGAGTTCGGCGGGCACCTGGAATCCGACGGTCCGCGAACGGGGAGCGGTGTCGCGATCTCGAGCTCGCACGCCACCTCCCTCGTTCCACAACCGTTGTTCGGAGGTTACCCCGTAACCATCGGGTCACGCCTCGGGGTCATTTCGGGTCGTTGCCCGTCGACTCCGGTTCGCCGGGCCGCTTGCCGCGTGGCCTGCGCATCAGCAGCACCACCGCGACCAGGACGACCAGGGCGATGATCGCGATTATTTCCATATTCGGCGCGTACCCCCTCGCCCGTGACCGAACCGCTGTTTACCGAGTCGATTACGCGGTAGTCCCCGGGGGAAGGTTTTTCCCACTGGTAACAAACAAACAGGCAGGCTCGCGGTGCCCGGTGGCAGGCCCATTCTCTGAGTTTCCCGACTGCGAAGGGACGACGAAAGACTATGACCGAACACGACATTCCTCCTGAGTTCACCCGCCCGCCGACGCCGCCCGATGAGGATCCAGGGACGCCGTGTGAGCAGGCCGGTCCCGCACCGGACCAGGAGGGGCCCGCGCTGCGCAGCCCCACCGGCGCACCGATTCCCGGTGAGGCGACGCTGCGCGCCCAGCAGGGTCCGCGGTTGACCACTCCGCAGGGTGCGGGGGTGGCCGATACCGATCACGCGCTCAAGGCGGGGCCGCGCGGCCCGACGCTGCTACAGGACTTCCATCTGCGCGAGAAGATCACCCACTTCGACCACGAACGCATCCCCGAGCGGGTCGTACACGCACGCGGCACCGGCGCGCACGGTGTATTCGTCGCCAACGGCGCCGCCGCGTCGTTGACCCGCGCGAAGTTCCTGGCCGCCGACGCGCAGACTCCCGTGTTCGTCCGATTCTCGACCGTTCTCGGCTCGCGCGGTTCGGCCGATACCGTGCGCGACACCCGCGGTTTCGCGGTGAAGTTCTATACCGGCGAAGGGGTCTACGACCTGGTCGGCAACAACATTCCGGTGTTCTTCATCCAGGAAGCGATCAAATTCCCGGATGTGATCCACGCCGGAAAGCCGGAGCCCGACCGCGAGATCCCGCAGGCGCAATCCGCCCACGACACCTTCTGGGATTTCGTCACCCTGCACACCGAGGCGACCGCGCACACCTTCTGGAATATGTCCGATCGCGCGCTGCCGCGTTCGCTGCGGATGATGGAGGGATTCGGCATCCACACCTATCGGCTGGTCGCCGAAGACGGCACGACGAGTCTGGTGAAATTCCATTGGAAGCCGCGTCTGGGTGTGCACTCGATGCTGTGGGAAGAGTGCCAGCTGACCGCGGGTTTCGATCCCGATTTTCATCGCCGGGACCTGGCCGACGCGATCGCCACCGGTACGGCACCGGAATGGGATTTCGGCATCCAGGTTTTCCCGGACACCCCCGACCACCTCTTCGAGGGCATCGATCTGCTCGATCCCACCAAGCTCGTCCCCGAAGAACTCGCGCCCGTGCAGACGATCGGCACGCTCCGGCTCACCGCGAATCCGGAGAACTTCTTCGCCGAAACCGAGCAGGTGGCGTTCTGTCCGACGCACCTGGTGCCGGGCATCGAGGTCACCGACGATCCGCTCCTGCAGGGCAGGTTGTTCTCCTATCTCGACACCCAGATCAGCAGGCTCGGCGGGCCGAATTTCACGCAGCTACCCATCAATACCCCGCACGCCGATGTCAACGATCTGTTCCGCGACGGTATGCACCAGGGCGCCGTGCACCCGGGAGTCGCTGCGTACAAACCGAATTCGCTCGGCGGCGGTTGTCCGTACGCGGCGAGTTTCGCCGGCGAGGCCTATGTCGATTCGCCGACACCGATTCCGCCGCCTACCGCCAAGCTGCGAACCTCCGCCAACAGCGAGGGCGCGGTGTCGTTCGCCGACCATTACTCGCAACCACGCCAGTTCTACCGCAGCCTGACCGCAGGCGAACAGCAACACCTGGCCGACGCGTTCTCGTTCGAACTCGGAAAGTGCGCGTCCGCGACGATCAAGCAACGTGGACTGCAGATGCTGGTCAACGTCGACGACGGGCTGGCCGAGTATGTCGCGGGCCAACTCGGGCTTGACAAACCGGCACCGAACGCCGAACCCGTGGAGCTCGCGCCGAGTGCCGCGCTGTCGCAACGGCACGGCAGTTTCCCCGTCGACGGCCGCACGGTCGCGGTGCTGGTGGACGACACCACGTCGGCCGAGGCGATCCAGTCGGTCTCGACCGACCTCACCACGGCGCTCGTCACACCGATGATCGTCGCAGCGCACGGCGGCATCATCGGCGGTGAGCCGGTGGCACGAACCTTCGCCACGATGCGATCGGTCGAATTCGACGGTGCGCTACTGCTGGCCGCACCCGCTGATCCACAAGTCGACCTGCTGATCGAGGAAATGTGGCGGCACGGCAAGGCGATCGCCGCCGTCGGCACCGCGGCATCGGTGCTGCAGCGCAACGACATCGACGCCGACGCACCGGGAATCACCGTCGCGGACGCCGGTGCGGCGACCACCGGTCTGCTCACCGATCTGGGTGAGCACCGCGCCTGGGCGCGAATCGAACCGGACTCCTGACCCGCGTAGCCGTTCAGAATGTCGGCGTCCGTTCGGACCGACGCCGACCACCCGCCGACAAAGGAGGCGACGATGTTCCCGATCGAGCTCACCGAGCCGACCCCGCCGGGCCCCGCACCGGATCCGGTCCCACCTTCTCCCGGTGATCCGGTGCCGTCCCCGCCGGGTCCCGCGCCGATTCCCACCCCGCCCGGTCCCGATCCTGTGCCGACCCCGCCCGCGCCGCCCGGCCCCGGCGAGCCCGTGCCGCCGCGGCCGGATCCCGACCCCATTCCGCGGGTTTCCGCGTCGTCGCCGGGCAGGCGGACTCCGTAGATCGCTAGCCGACGGGGTCGGCCCGGATGCCCTCGTGCGCGGTCAGCAGGACGTGGTCGAGGCGAGTCCGCAGCCGGACCTCGTCGGTGGCCACGGTCGGCAGCTGGGCCACCACCCGTTCGGCGATCGCGCGCAGCTTCACATTGGTCTCCTGCGAGCGCCACCGCAGCACCCGGAACGCCTGATCGGCGCTGACACCGTAGGCGAGCATCAGCGCCCCTTTGGCCTGTTCGATCACCACCCGCGCTTCCAACAGCCCGGGCAGGGCGCTGTCGATGGCCTCGCGCCGGTATTCGGCCGCGGTGTCGGACAGATCGATGTAGTACCCCTCGGTGCCGATCACCGTCCCGTCCACATCGGAAAGCGGCTCCGACACGACCAGCACATCGCGGACCCGTCCGTGGGTGTCGACGATCCGGTGATGGCTCGAGAACGCGCCGCTGTCCTCGACCGAGGTGATCATCGCCGCGACCCGGTCCCGATCGTCAGGGTGCTTGTGCGACAACAACATTTCGGTCGTCGGCACCGTGCCCGGCGGGTAGCCGTGCATCCGCGCCACCTCGTCGGACCACTCCCACTGCCGCGTGGCGGATCGGAAGCGGAACCGGCCGACCGTCAACGGGTCACCCACTCCGATCACGCGCTCGACAAGAGCACGCTCTGTCATGGATACATCGTCCCGTTCGGTCATGCACTGATTATTCACTGCCGACGCGGCGCTTGTTTGCACCTGGCGGTCCCGGGTAGGCCGTCCTTGGGTCCCCAGGATGGCCCACGGCCACCAGGTGGCCGAGAAGCAGCCTGAAAGGAATGACATGAGCATCGCTGACAAGGCGAAGAACAAGGCCGAAGAGCTCGCGGGCAAGGCCAAGGAAGCCACCGGCCGCGCGACCGACGATCGCGACCTCGAGAACGAAGGCCGCGGCGAGCAGGCGAAGTCGAACCTGAAGGACGCAGGCGAAAAGGTCAAGGACGCCTTCCGCGACTGACCGGCCCATACACCGCCCGGGTCATCGGTCCCCACCGGACCGATGACCCGTGGTCTCTGAAGTAGGTGATGCAGTGCCCGCCCAGGTTCCGACCGTCGGCGTCGAAGAAGAATTCCTGCTGACCGATCCCGACACCGGCGCGCCCGCGCCGAAGAACACCCTCGTCGCCGAGACGGCAAAACGGGCCGGGGTCGAACTGCAGCTCGAACTGACGAGCTGCCAGGTCGAAACGAGCAGCGCGGTGCACTCCGACATCGGCGCGTTGCTGGCGGACCTGCGGACCTCGCGCCGCCGGGTCGCCGAATGCGCCGCCGAGCACAACGTCCGGCTGCTGGCGGTGGCGGTCCCGCCGACCGTGCCCGAGGGATATCCGGTCACCGATACACCCCGCTACCAGCGCATCGCGCACAGTTTCGGCATGATCGCGCACGAGCAGGGACTGTGCGGCTGCCACGTACACGTCGCGGTGCCCGACCGGGAAATCGCGGTGCAGGTCAGCAATCACGTGCGCCCCTGGCTGCCGGTCCTGCTGGCGCTGACCGCGAATTCGGCGATCTACCGCGGCAGCGAAACCGGCTATGCGAGCTGGCGCAGCATCCTGTGGCGGCGCTGGCCCAGCGCCGGTCCGCCGCCGTACTTCGACTCACTGACCGACTACGAATCGATCGTGGCGATGATGCGGGCCAGCGGCAGCATCCTGGACAACAAGATGGTCTATTGGGACATCCGCCCGTCGGAGACGTTTCCGACCGTCGAGATCCGGGTGAGCGATGTGCCTGCCACGGCCGAAGAATCCGCGCTGCTGGCCGCGCTCATCCGAGGCATCGTCGGCACCGCGCTCGACGCCGTCGCCGACCACGTTCCCGCGCCCGCCGTGCCCGGCGAAATTCTTCGCGCCGCCTACTGGAACGCGGCCCGCTCCGGACTGGACGGTGACGGCCTCGACGTCGTCGGCGGTCGCGTCATGCCGCACCGCGAGCTGCTCGCCGACTTGGTCGAACAGATCCAGCCCGCCCTGCGCCGCTACGGTGACCACGACTTCGTCACCGCCACTGTCGCCGCGCTGGTCGAACGCGGAAACGGGGCGCGACGCCAGGTCCGGGCGATGAGCAGGCGTCGTGAAATCGCCGACGTGCTCACGGAACTGGCCGACGCGACGCTCGAGGGCTGCTCATGACCGCGACACGGTTGGCATCAGATCCGTCACAATCGGTGACAGCGTCGAACGCGCGTGCTGAAATGTAGGCACCAGCCGCTCTTGAGTCACCAGGACCGGCTGGGGGCAGCAAGATTTCCTGCCGGTGCCCGAGGATTCGAGAAACTCGTGAACACCCATTCCAGCCGTGACGATCACAGCACCCCCGCCGCGCCGCCCCAGCTGCGCGCCGAACTCACCCTGCATCACACGGCCACCATCCTGCACGTGCACGGTGAGATCGACGCCTGCACCCTGCCGCAGTGGCGAACGATCCTCGACGACGCCTTGGCGGCAGAGGGGGAGTCCGGCCACCTGGTGATCGACATCCGCGACGTCACCTTCATGTCCTGCCGGGCAATTCTCGACATGGCCACCCGAGCCCAGCAGAGCAGTGCGCGCATGAGCGTGGTCAACCCCGTCCCCACGGTCACCGACCGCATCATCGTCGCCGCCGGCCTCACCGAATGGCTACCCGTCTACGTCAGCCGTACCCAAGCCCTGGCATCCGCCCGGCCACTGCGGCAGTCCATTCGAACGACGTTCCCGCCCCCGTCGCCGCTGACGACGTAACAGCGCAGGTCCCAGCCCTGACGGAACGGGATTCCCTTGCGACAAAAAATCTACTGTCGCGGGTGTAGACATTCTGAAAGTGGGTGTGTACAGTCGCTGGAGTACGAACTAGAGAGTCCAAGAGGCCGGGCAGATGAACTGCCCGGAGCAGAAGGTTCCACCGTCCCCTCCGGCGGAGAAGAGAATCCGGTGCAGTAGGCCGGACCGGCGGAGGGGACGAAGAAGCAAGATGAACAACAGCAAGGTGAACGAACATCGTGAGTAGGACTGGTGAAACAGGAGGTGGTGGGTTTCTGAAAAGTCACTTACCGTTGAAGTCAATCCCTCATCCGTAAATCTCAGGCCCCGGCGCACAGTGCGCCGGGGCCTTCCGACGTTGAATCACGAGAGGTGCTGTGCAGCAACCGAACCTGAACACGGCCGACGGCATCAGTGCCGCCGACAAGCTCGACGACGACGACTACCCCGCCTACAGCATGGGGCGCGCCGCGGAAATCCTCGACGTGACCCAGGCCTTCCTCCGCGCCCTCGACGCGGCCGAACTGCTGATCCCGCAACGTTCTTCGGGCGGCCACCGCCGCTACTCCCGCTACCAACTGCGCATCGCGGGCCGCGTCCGCGAACTGGTCGACGCGGGCAATTCCCTCGAATCCGCCTGCCGCATCGTCATTCTCGAAGACCAGCTCGCCGAAGCCCAGCGCATCAACGCGAGCTTGCAGACCGCGCTCGACAACCGAACCGCCGAGAACTGAGCCGCCCCGAATCCGGGTGGGCACGTTGGTGTTCACCCGACCGGGCGGGGCCGCTTCACCCGTTCGCCGCGATCAGCATCGGCATCAATTTCTCGGCGCTCACCATATGATCCTGTCCGGCCAGTATCTGATGGGTCGCCCCAGGGATGGCATCGGCCAGCGCGCGCGCCACCTGACGCAGTTCGGGCGGACTCTTTTCCCCGACCACCACCTGCACGGGCACCTCGATGCCGGCGAATCGTGCCACCGGCGGCAGATCCTCGGTGATCGCTATGTCGTACATCAGCGTCGGGGCGAGCGCCTTCATCGTTCTCCAGCCCGGAAACAACGGAAGCAACGCGACGAACGCACTCGGCATCCCGATTCCCCGCAGAAAAACCTTCAGCGCGCGACCGTTTTCGCCTTCGTCGACCAGCACTCGCACCTTGTCCGCCAACTGGGCGTAGGAAACCCGCTCGGCCTCGTCGTGCACATACGAAGCGTCGTAGATGACGACCCTGTCGATCTTGTCCGGCAGCCGAGCCGCCGCTTCGAGCGCCAGCGCCGCCCCCGACGAATGCCCGTAGAGAACCGCCCGCCCACCCGCGGCATCGACAACCGCCTCGATATCGTCGACCTCCCGCTCGACCGAATACGGCAGCGCGTTTCCACTGTCCCCACGCCCCCGCCGGTCGTAGTTGTAGACAGTGAACGCCGAGGAGAACACCCGCGCATCCCCGACCACCGGCCGAAACCGACGAAAACAAATCGCCCCGGTGATGTAGACCAGCGCAGGCCCACCGCCGGAAATGTCATAGGCGATTTCCGTGCCGTCCGTCGACGTCGCCGTCCTCATTGTCACGCTCCCTTATCGGTACAGGTCAGTCAAACCGATATGACGCCTTCGACCGTTGAAACTCATCGGTCTCGGCGTTCGAGGTTATGCGGGTGGCGCGACGAACAGAGCTGGGTGGTGCCGTGTCATCGCGCCGATGATGTCGGCGGCCTTGTGCGGACGCAGCCGAGTGGGGGACAGCACCAGGGTCTTGTGCCCGTCGACCGCGGTCCAGCCGCTGGCCACGGTCGGCTGGATCCTCGGCTGTCGGCCGGTGGACCGTTCGTGCAAGATGACTTCGATCGTCTCGTGCCAGTAGAAACGCCCGATTCTTACCGCGGCTACCTCGTTCCACGCGATTGTGGCGACCTGTCGCCCACTGGCCGCGGCCGCGATACCCGTGGCGTCGAGGACGAGCTCGGGCAGATTCTCGACCAGGGCTCTGATCGTCGCGAACAGGATCATGCAGGAAATAACCGCGACAGGCAGTGCGTGGATCATTCGTTGGACGACGTCGATGTCATCGTCGAACAGCAGGACCATCGCGAATGTGGCACCGGCACCGAACATCAGGATGTAGAAGATGAGCTCGCCCCGCGGCCTGGGGTACACCGTTTGCATGATCTCCCTCGGCGCGAAACTATGGGAATCGCTTGGCGATTGCGGTGGCGATGGTGTTCGGTTCGTGTTCCTGGATGAAATGGCCTGCGCGGGGTAGTTCGACGATGTCGAGGTCGGTGAAGGTGGTGCGCATTCGGGGGATGTAGGCGTTCGGGCGGAAGGCCATGTCGCGCATTCCCCAGGTGAGCAGGGTCGGCTTGTCGGCGAGCTGAGCGGGTACGTCTCGGGCGAGCTGGTCGAGCAGCGGGCGAGCGGCGCGGATTTCCCTTGGCATCACGGTGAGGCCGTGGCGGGCTTCGGGGGTGGGTTGCACCAGGCGGTAGTGGTCGGCTTCGGTTGGCGTGAGTGTGCGTCCGAGTTCGGCGAGCAGGACGCCCTCGATGAGGAAATTCTTCTCGAGGATGCGGCGCTGCATCGGACGGCTGCTCATGACCGTGCTGAACGCTCGGTTCGCCACCGATTCCATCGGCCAAAACGTGGTGTTGCCGAGGATGAGTCCGCGCACCCGATCCGCTCGGGCGGTGACCGCGCCGAGTCCGATGGGCCCGCCCCAGTCGTGGCCCATCAGCACGAAGTCGTCGAGTTGCAGGTGGTCGATGAGTTCGCCGAGAACCGCGGTGTGCTCGGCGATGGTGTAGCCGAAACCCACTGGGCGCTCGGACAATCCGAATCCGAGGTAGTCGACGGCGACGCACCGGTACCGGTCGCGCAAGTCGTTCACGAGGTGCCGGTAGAGGAAGCTCCACGCGGGGGCGCCGTGACAGAACAGGATCGGTGGGCCGTCGCCCTCGTCGATGTAGTGCATCCGTCCGGCGGACGAGTCGAACCAGCGCGACTCGAAGGGGTACAGATCCCTGTCGGGGACGAAATCGATCAGCATGGGGTCCTCCTCCCGGTGTCAGACTAGCTGTGGCGCAACAGATTTGCGATCAACGTCAACCGAGATGACTATCACGGGTGCCGCTGAGCGCTCGAACACCGTCATCCCGGCTGTGATGTCGCGACCCGCGTTGAGATGCCCGTCCCCACGCGACGAAATGACGCCGGGTTGGTAGCGTGGCGGGTGTATTGGTGCTGGTAGCGGGCCCTGGCGGGTCGGCTGCGCTAGGAGGTCGACCCGGAGTTTCCGCGACGAGAGGCCGTTCGATGCGTGCGCAGATCAATCTGACTGTCGATGGGCGGACCAGGGTGGTGGACGTCGACACCCGCGCCACCCTGCTGGATGTGTTGCGTGAGCAGTTGGGTGTCACCAGCCCGAAGAAGGGCTGTGATCGCGGGCAGTGTGGATCGTGCACCGTGTTGCTCGACGGGCGAAGGGCCACGCTGTGCCTGGCGCTGGCGGTCGCCCACGACGGGGCGCGCATCGTCACCGCCGACGGGCTCGCCGAGGGCGGTGAACTGCATCCGATGCAGCAGGCATTCCTCGAGCACGACGGCTTCCAGTGTGGGTACTGCACTCCGGGCCAGATCTGTTCGGCCGTCGGCATGCTCGACGAGGTGAAGGCGGGTGTCCCGAGTCATGTCACCGCCGACCTGACGGCCGAGATCGAGCTGAGCGTCGAGGAGATCCGGGAACGGATGAGCGGCAATCTGTGTCGCTGCGGTGCCTATCCGAACATTGTCGCGGCGATCGAGGAGGTCGGGCGATGAGGGAGTTCGTCTACGAGCGGGCCGCCGATGCCGGGCATGCGGTCACCGCGGTGCTGGCCGAACCCGATGCCGTATTCCTTGGTGCCGGAACGAATCTCGTCGATCACATGAAGCTCGGTGTGATCGCCCCCGGACGGCTGGTCGATGTCAGCGGTCTCGCGTCCGACGAGATCACCCAGCGCCCGGATGGTGGTGTGCGGATCGGCGCGGGCGTGCGCAACGCGGACCTGGCGGCGCACCCGGTGATCAGGGCGCGCTACCCGATGCTGTCGGCGGCGTTGCTCGCAGGCGCGTCGGCCCAGCTGCGAAATCTTGCCACCACCGGCGGAAATCTCCTGCAACGCACCCGCTGCCCCTACTTTCAGGACCCGACTGTTCCGTGCAACAAGCGCGAGCCCGGCACCGGTTGCTCGGCGATCGGTGGGTTCGACCGCGATCAGGCCGTCCTCGGTGCGTCGAGCCGATGCATCGCCACCCATCCCTCCGATATGGCGGTCGCGATGGTCGCGGCGGAGGCGGTGGTGCGAGTGCTCGGCGCGCACGGCGAACGCGAGATACCGGTGGTGGACCTGTATCGCCTGCCCGGTGACGAACCCGACCGCGACACCGTCCTCGAGCACGGCGACCTGATCACCGCCGTCGACCTGCCCGCCCTCGACTGGGCGCGCACCTCCACCTATCGCAAGGTCCGCGACCGCGCGTCGTTCGCCTTCGCGCTGGTCTCGGTGGCGGCGGCCCTCGACATCGCCGACGGGGTCGTGCGGGATGTGCGGATCGCGTTCGGCGGCGTGGCACCCAAACCATGGCGAGCACTGCGCGCGGAAGCCCACCTGCGCGGCCGAGCCGCCACCGAGGAGCACTTCGCCGCCGCCGCGAACGCCGAACTCGCGCACGCACAACCGCAGCGGCACAACAGTTTCAAGATCCCGCTGGCGCGCAACGTCCTCGTCGCGACCCTGCGCGACCTGAACGAGGCGCGATGAGCACCCCCGCGATCGGCAGCTCACCCACCCGCATCGACGGTCCCGCCAAACTCCGCGGTGTCGCGCCGTACGCGATGGAGCACCCGCAACGAGAACCGCTGTACGGCTGCGTCATTCAGTCGACGATCATCCGTGGTCGAGTGCGGGAGATCGACACGAGCGCGGCCGAGCAGATCCACGGTGTCCTCACCGTGCTCACCCACCACAACGCACCCCGGTTGGCCGTCGACGACGACAAAGAGCTGTTCATCCTCCAGAACGACGAGATCGCCTTCCGCGGTCAAGCGCTCGGCGTGGCCATCGCGACCAGTCTCGAGGTGGCCACGGAGGCCGCGGCGCGGGTGCTCGTGACCTACGACGAGCGTCCCGCCGAGGTCACCTTCAGCGCCGACAGTGCCGATCTCTATACCCCGGCGGAGATCGACGGTGGTTCACCCGCCGATACCTCGATCGGCGATGTCGACGCCGCCCTGGACCTCGCCCCGATCGCGATCGACCAGACCTACACCACCGCGATGGTCCACAACAATCCGATGGAACCGCACGCCACCATCGCGCACTGGACCGACGGTGCCCTGGTGCTGTTCGACTCCACTCAGGGCCCGCACGTGGTGCGATCCACGATCGGGCCGCTGTTCGGGATGGACCCCGAGCAGGTACGCGTGATCGCACCGTTCGTCGGCGGTGGTTTCGGCTCCAAGGGCCAACCGCATGTCAATATCGTGCTCGCCGCGATGGCGGCGAAACTCGCCGACGGCCGCCCCGTGAAGCTGCCGCTGACCAGGCAGCAGCTGTACTCGCTCGCCGGTTACCGCACCCCGACCATCCAGCGCATCCGGCTCGGCGCCCACCGCGACGGCACGCTGACCGCGATCGCCCACGACGTGGTCGAACAGGTCTCCGAGGTCAAGGAATTCGCCGAGCAGACCGCGATCGCCTCCCGGGTGATGTACGCCGCCGCCAATCGCTCGACCTCGCACCGCTTGGCCGCACGGAATGTGCCGGTGTCGTCGTGGATGCGTGCCCCCGGACACTGTCCCGGCATGTACGCGGGCGAGACGGCGATCGACGAGCTCGCGGTGGCTCTCGGGATGGACCCGATCGCCCTGCGCGTGCACAACGAACCCGAGGTCGACCCGGAATCCGGCCGCCCGTTCTCCAGTCGCGGCCTGGTGGAATGCCTGCGTACAGGGGCTGACCGCTTCGGCTGGGCCGATCGCGACCCGGCACCCCGATCACGCCGCGAAGGCCGGTGGTTGATCGGCTCCGGCGTCGCGGCCGCCACCTATCCGGCCGGCCTCTCCGCGGGCAATGTCGCCCGCGTGCGCCGGGTCGGCGACCGCTACGAAGTAGCCATCGACGCCATGGATATCGGCACCGGCACCTGGACTTCGCTCGGTCAGATCGCCGCCGACGCACTCGGCGTCGAGCAGCATCGGATCGAGCTGCGGATCGGCGATTCCGACCTGCCAAAGGGGACGGTGGCGGGCGGCTCGACCGGCATGGCCTCCTGGGGTTCGGCCGTGGTGGCCGCCGCGCGGGCCTTCCGCGAGCGATACGGGCAAGAACCCGCCGACGGCGCCGAAGTGACCGTCGAGGCGCCCGAAAACCCGGCCCGAGACGTCTTTTCGACGCACGCTTTCGGCGCCCACTTCGTCGAGGTCCGGGTGCACACCGACACCGCCGAGATCCGGGTGCCCCGCGTGGTCAGCGTGTTCGGCGTCGGCCGCATCATCAATCCCCGCATGGCCCGTTCGCAGTTCATCGGCGCCGTCACGATGGGCCTGTCGATGGCGCTGCTGGAAAGCAGCGAGTTCGACCCACGGGTGGGCGCGGTGGTCAACCACGACCTCGCCGGCTACCACATCCCGGTCAACGCCGACATCGGCGAGATCGACGTCAGCTGGATCGACGAGCACGACCCGCACCTGAACCCCATGGGCAGCAAGGGAATCGGTGAGATCGGCATCGTCGGCTCAGCAGCCGCGGTAGGCAATGCGGTCTATCACGCCACCGGCGTCCGGGTCCGCCACGTCCCCATTCACCTCGAGGACCTGCTCGGCGCGCTCTGATCAGCAGCGGGTGGGTGCGGGTTCGCCGCGGAAGCGGGCCTCGAGGAAGTTCCAGGCTTCGGGGAGGCCGACGACTGCGGTGGTCATGTGTTCGGCGATCTGATAGCGGGAAAAGGTCACCGGGGCGCCTGCTGCGCAGTAGCGGGCGGCTACGTCGGCGACGGCGTCGTAGGGGGTGAGGCCGTCGAAGACGCCGTGCCAGAGCATTATCGGGGTTTCCGGGATTTCGGGATAGTGGCGCAAACTGTTCTCCCGCAACACCGCTCGTGCCTCGGGGTTGTCCATCAGGGACTTGGTCGCCGCGAGTTGTTCGGCGCTGCGGGTGATGCCGTGGAACAGCAGGAAGCGGCGGCATTCGTCGGCGGTGAAGTCCCGGTACCACAGGCCCTCGCCGTTGAGCTGGTCGGAAATCGGTAGGCGCTCGGGGTATTCGCGTTCCAGGCCCATGGCCGCCGCCCAGGCGAGGCCGAAACCGGGATGGTGGCCGAAGCCGATGCCGAGGGCCATCTGTTCGAGGTCGGCGGGGATGCCGCCCGCCGCGACGCCGGCCAGCTTCAGTTCGGGGGCATAGGTGGGCTGCATGGCGGCGGCCCATGCGGTCGCCAGTCCGCCGCCGGAGTAGCCGGCCAGGGCGATCTGGGACTGGCCGAGACCGAGTTCGGTGGCGCGTTGCAGCGCTCGCACACTGTCGAGGGTGACCAAGCCGCTGAGTTTGGCCGCGCCGTAGGCGACGTTCGGGCCGAGGTAGTCCGGCAGGGCGACGGCCCAACCGCGGCCCAGCGGCAGTACCGCGCCGAACGCGTCGGGGGTTTCGTTGCTGAGCAGGGAGTGCGACGGATTGCACTTGGTACCAAGGGAATTGATCAGCGCCTGGTACGACACCAGCGGCGGGTTCGCCACGCCCGCGGGGATCATCACCGTGGTCACGCCCATGATCGGGTCGCCTGCGGAATTGGTGGAGCGGAAGGCGACGTGCCAGATGTCGGTGCCCTGGTAGGGGCCGAGGTCGACCTTGCGTTTGCGGACCACATCACCGGGGGCGAAGTCACCGATGTCGGCCGGTGCGGTGAAGAACGGGTCGGGATCGGGGGTGGGGTACTGCGGCACGGAAGTTGCTGCGGGAGCGAATATTCCGACGCTGATGGTGCACAACAGCACAGTCAGCGCGGCTGTCCAGATGCGGCGCATGGTGGATCCTCAATCGTTGGAGTCAGCAGTTGTTCGGTGCGGGCTCGCCACGGAAGCGGGCATCGAGCCATGCGACGGCAGACGGAAAGCCCATGACGGCGGTCGCCAGGTGGTCGGGGCTCGGGTACAGCTCGGACTGCACCGGGGTCCCGGCCCGGCAATAGCGCTGGTTGGTACGCTCGACCGCGTCGACGGGAATGAGCGGGTCGATGGGGGTGTGCCATTCGAAGATCGGCATCGTCGGGACGGGTTCGAACAGCTCGAGGCTGTTCAGGTCGCCCACCTCCCACGCTCGTGGGTCGTCGATGAGCGAGACGGTCGAGGCGAGATCGGAGGCGCTGTGCATGGCGCCCGCGGCGATGAGTTCGACCGTGCAGCCGTTGGCCATGGCGTCACGCACGGACAAGCCGGTGTTGTTGAGCTGTCCGCTGATCGGCAGGCGGTCGGGGTACTCCCGTTCCAGCCCGAGTGCTGCCGCCATGGCCAGGCCGAACATCGGATGCGGGGCGAAGCCGAGGGCGCGCGCCATGGTGGTGATGTTCATGGGCACACCGCCTTGGGCGGCACCGACCAGGCGCAGCTCGGGTGCGTACTGCGGGGCGAGCGCGGCGGCCCAGCCGGTCGCCATGCCGCCGCCGGAGTAGCCGAGCATGGCCGACGGGCTGTCGGCCAGACCGAGTTCGGGGACCTTGGTGGCGGCGCGGATGCCGTCGAGGGTGATCTGGCCGCCGAGTTTGGCCGCACCGTAGGCGGCGTTCGGGCCGAGGTGATCGGGCAGGGCGATGCTCCAGCCGCGCAGCAGCATCGTGTTCAGCAGCGGCACAGCACGATAGAGCAGATTGGGATCGTAGGCGTAGAGGGCACGCGAGACCGCGCACTGGGTGCCGAGGCCGTTGATGATGTGCTGGTAGGACAGCAGGGGTGCGCCGGGGCGGTGGTCTTTCGGGGTGAGAACTGTGGTGGTCGCCGCGATGGGACGGCCCTGGGAGTCGTTGGACCGGAACTTCACCAAAGTGACTGTGGCGGTGGGGAAGTAGGGCAGTGGCTCCTGCACGC
Source organism: Nocardia sp. NPDC058705 (assembly GCF_042749305.1). NCBI lineage: Bacteria > Bacillati > Actinomycetota > Actinomycetes > Mycobacteriales > Nocardiaceae > Nocardia > Nocardia sp. NPDC058705. The sequence goes on from NZ_JBHYRN010000011.1 coordinate 81,195, forward strand.
GCACGGCCAGCACGGCACCGGGTTCGTGCGCGGCGAGATCGGCGGGCGCTGCGTAGAAGGGGTCGGGGTCCGGTGCCGGATAGACCGGCGGGGATGCCGTGGCCGACTGCGGGCCCGAGGCGGCGAGTAGCCCGACCATCACGGCACAGGCGAGGGTGCGCAGGTTAATTTTCACGGAGCACCGCCGCGGCGGGAAAGCGGACACCGGTGGCGCGTTCGGATACCGCCCACAATTGCTGCCAGAGCGCCTGGTCCTGCGACAACGCACTCGATGGGCAGGCGCCGACCGGTCCTCGGGAATTGAAGAGCTTGGTCGGACCCCAGTAGACGTCCGGGTCCGCATCCGGCGCGGTGGCGGCATACAGGATGGATTGTGCTGCGGCGGAACGCGATTGGCCGACCAACCGGATGAACGGTTCGGCGACGTAGTCCAGCGGCGTCTGCGTCTTGGCGACGAGCCCGGTCGGGGCGACGCCGGGATGCACGGCATAGGACCGCAGCTCCGACCCGGATTCACGCAGCCTGCGCTGGAGTTCGCGGCCGAATATCAGGGTTGCCAGTTTCGATTCCGGATACGCCGAGTGCCTGCTGTATCGACGATGTTCGAAGCGTAGATCGTCGAGCGGCAGCGTGTTGGTCCAGCCGTGCGAAATACTCGACAGCGAGATGATCCGGTCGCGGATTCTGTCCAGTAGCAGCCCCGTCAGGGCGAAATGGCCGAGATGGTTGACGCCGAATTGTGTTTCGAATCCGTCGGCCGTGCGCGCGAACGGCACATTCATCAGCCCGGCATTGTTGATGAGTACATCGAATTCGCCACACTGTTGCGCGAATCGCCGCACATCGGACAGATCGGCAAGATCGAGAGCCGCCACCGAAATATCGCCGGTGAGCCGATCGGCGACCGCCTGCCCCCTTTTCGGGTCGCGGCACGCCATGATCACCGTCGCGCCGTGCGCGGCGAGGGTACGGGTCACCACCTCACCCAGGCCGCCGTTGGCCCCGGTGATAACGAATCGTCGGCCGTGCTGATCCGGAAGCGGATCGGGAGTCCTTGCCATGGCGCATGACCTTACGAATCGTGGCAACCCGGTGGCAATGCGTTTGGAAAATGTCAGGGAGGCCGCCGCGACCTTTGGTCGTTTCCCAAAGCCGCCCTCGGCGACCGGAAAATTGTCGGCCACTGTCGTAGCGTGACGCCGGTCAGTGTTGTCGAGTAGACCGTCGGGGCGAATACCCGACCCCGCCGCACTGCTCGCCTCCCCTTCGATTACCGCTGATGCAGGAGATGTTTGCCCTATGGCTCGCGAAGACGAACTACGCACTTACATGAAGAAGGCGATCCGGGAATTGCAGACCACCCGGGCGCGTCTGGACGATGTGGAAGCGCGGGCCACCGAGCCGATCGCGATCGTCGGTATGGCATGTCGTTATCCGGGCGGAGTCACCTCGCCCGAGCAGCTGTGGCAGGCGGCGGTGGACGGGCGCAGCCTGGTGTCGGAGTGGCCGGCCGATCGTGGCTGGGATATCGAGGGCCTGTTCGATCCGGAACCGGGTGTGCCCGGTAAGTCGTATGTGCGCACGGGTGGTTTCCTCGACGGCGCTACGCAGTTCGACGCGAACTTCTTCGGGATCAGCCCCCGCGAGGCGCAGGCGATGGATTCGCAGCAGCGCCTGGTGCTCGAGACCGCGTGGGAGGCGTTCGAGCGGGCCGGGATCGATCCCACGACGGCTCGTGGCAGCGCCACCGGTGTGTTCGTCGGCTTGATGCCCGACACCGAAGGTCCGTCCTCGCGCGATATCGACGAGCGGGTGCGCGAGACGATCGAGCACTTCCTGATGACCGGTCAGGCCTCGAGCGTCGCTTCGGGACGGGTGTCGTATGTGCTGGGCCTGGAAGGGCCGTCGGTCACGGTGGACACCGCGTGCTCGTCCTCGCTGGTCGCGATCCATCAGGCAGTGCGGTCGCTGCGCTCCGGCGAGTCGACGCTGGCGCTGGCAGGCGGTGTCACCGTGATGGCGACACCGGCCGCGTTCGTCGCGTTCTCCACCCAGCGGGCGCTGGCAGCCGACGGCCGGTGCAAGTCCTTCGCCGCGGGCGCCGACGGCACCGCGTGGGGCGAGGGCGTTGGCATGCTGTTGCTCGAGCGCGTCTCCGAAGCGCGACGCAACGGGCATCAGATCCTGGGTCTGGTGCGCGGCACCGCGGTGAACTCCGACGGTGCGTCCAACGGCCTGACCGCCCCGAACGGGCGCTCGCAGCAGCGGGTCATTCGATCGGCGCTGGCGGATGCGGGGTTGACCACGACCGATGTCGATGTCGTGGAGGCGCACGGCACCGGAACCCGGCTCGGTGACCCCATCGAGGCGGAGGCTTTGCTCGCGACCTACGGGGCCGAGCGGGCCGGCGGGGACGCGCTGTTGCTCGGCTCGCTCAAGTCGAATATGGGCCATACCCAGGCGGCCGCCGGTGTCGGTGGGCTGATCAAGATGGTGATGGCGATGCGGCACGGGGTGGTGCCGCCGACGCTGAATGTCGATGAGCCGACGCCGCATGTCGACTGGTCCTCTGGCACGGTCCGATTGGTTACCGAGGCGCAGCCATGGCCGGAGACCGGGCGTACGCCGCGCGCCGCGGTGTCGTCGTTCGGTATCAGCGGTACCAACTCGCACGTCGTTGTCGAGCGCGGGGACTACCTTCCCGACGCAGAGCGCCCCGATGTTGTTGCACCGCCGGTTATTCCGTGGGTGGTGACCGCGCGATCCGCCGATTCGGTGGCCGCCCAGGCGAGCGCGCTGCTCGACCTGGTCGAGGCGGACCGCGAGGTCGAGTCGGTCGATGTCGGTCTGTCGCTGCTGCAGACCCGCGCCCGGTTCGACCACCGTGCCGTGATCGTCGGCCATGATGTCGAGGAATTGACCGAGGGTTTGCGCGCATTGGTAGCGGACCGTTCGGCGCAGAATGTGGTGCGCGGCACCGCGAATGCGGCGGTGACGGCCGTGATGTTCCCCGGCCAGGGCGCGCAACGCGTCGGCATGGGTCGTGAACTGTACGAGGGCTTTCCGGTGTATCGGGCGGCGTTCGACGAGATCTGCGCGGAATTCGATCAGCACCTCGAAACCCCCTTGCGTGAACTGGTTTTCGCCGACGGGGAAAGTGCGGACCTCGACCGCACCGAGATCACCCAGGTCGCCCTGTTCGCGACCGAGGTGGCGATGTACCGGCTGGCCGAATCATGGGGCCTGCGACCGGCATTCGTCCTCGGACACTCGATCGGTGAAATCGTGGCGGCCTATGTGGCGGGCCTGTGGTCGCTCGCTGATGCCTGCACCCTGGTCGCCGCGCGCGGCAGGCTGATGCAGTCCGCACCGGCGGGCGGCGCGATGGTCGCGGTCGCCGCCGACGCGGAGACCGTCGCCGACCTGATCCGCCTGTACGACGACGTCAGCATCGCGGCGGTGAACGGGCCTGCGTCCGTGGTCATCTCGGGTGTGGCGAGTTCGGTCGAGGCCATTGCCGAGCAGTTGACGGCCGACGGCGTGCGGACCACCCGGTTGCGGGTGAGTCACGCCTTTCACTCCCCGCAGATGGATTCTGTCCTGGCGGAGTTCGGTGAGGTCTGTGCCGGCCTGACCTATCGTCCGCCGATGCTGCCGGTGATCTCGGCACTCACCGGCAAGGTGGCCGAGGCGGCACAGCTGTGTTCACCGGACTACTGGGTGAGCCACCTGCGCGAACCGGTCCGCTACCTGGATGCGGTGCGGTGGGCGCGCGAGCAGGGCGCGGTGAACTGCTTCGCCGAGATGGGTCCCGGTGCCGCGCTGACGGCGATGGTGCACGAGATCGCCGACGACGGTGAGACTTTGACCGCCGCCGCGCTACAGCGGCCCGGTATCGCGGGTGGCCTCGCGTTCGTGGCGGGACTGTCGGCGCTGTTTTCCAGTGGGGCCGCACTCGATCTGACTGCGGTGTTCGAGGGTTCCGGCGCACGTCCGGTCGACCTGCCGACCTACGCCTTCCAGCGCGATCGGTACTGGCTCGAGGTGTCCGAAGGCAGCAATGTGCGTGGTGCAGGGCTCGACGCCGCCGATCACCCGCTGCTCGGTGCGAAGGTCGGCCTCGCCCAAGACGGCGGGCTGCTGCTGACGGGACGACTGTCGCTGCACTCGCATCCGTGGCTGGCCGGACACCGCATCGGTGGCGCGGTGCTGCTGCCCGGCACGGCCTTCATCGAACTCGCCTGGCACGCAGGACAACTGGTGGACTGCCCGGTCGTCGGGGAACTCGTGCTGGAATCGCCGCTCGTCCTGCCCGAAACCGGCGCGGTGGAGCTGCAGGTGGTCGCCGGTCCGGTGCAGGAGTCCGGGCACCGGACGGTCGGGGTGTATTCACGTTTCCAGACTGCTTCCGGCGAAGAACTGCCGTGGATCGGACACGCCACCGGCACAGTGCAACCCGCGAACGAGACCACGCCGAGCTCGGCGGACGCGGGCACCTGGCCGCCCGCCGGAGCCGTCGCCGTGGCACTGGGCGACCCGTACGACGCGATGGCCGCCGTCGGCTACCACTACGGCTCGGCCTTCCGCGGCCTCGGACAGGTCTGGCGTCACGGCGACGACGTGCTGGCCGAAGTGGCACTCCCGGAATCGGATGCCGCGGATGCCGCCGACTTCGGCCTGCACCCAGCTCTGCTCGATGCCGCTCTGCACGCGATGATCGCCACCGGCACCGTCGGCCCGACCGACTCCGGCAAGATCCGCCTCCCGTTCGCCTGGGAAGGCGTCTCGCTCCACGCGGTCGGCGCGACGTCGCTGCGCGTTCGCCTCACTCCGGTGGGCACGGACCGGATCCGTCTCGAACTGAGCGATTCGGCAGGCAGACCCGTTGCCGACGCGGAATCCCTCGCACTGCGCGAGATTCCCCTGGAAGCACTGAGCCAGCGGTCGGCGTCCTCGGATGGCGGACTGTACGAGATGAACTGGGTGACCGTTCCGTCGGTCGAACCTGTTGTGGACCAGGGTGAATGGACTCAGCTGACGTCTCCGGCCGAGAGCATCTCGGTGGAGTGTTGCGAGCGAACCGATCGAGACCTCGTCGTCGTGCGCATACTCGGCGATGCCATCGCGCTCGGTTCCGACGCTGACCAGGCCGTTGGTGATGCCTCGGCTATCGGGCTCGGCCGGGCGATCCACCTCGACCGTGCGATCGATGTCGAGTCGACCACTGACCTCGGCCCGGATGGCGTGCGCGAGCGCGTCATCGCCGTGCAGACGGTTGTGCAGGAACTGCTGGCCGATGACCGATTCGCCAAGGCGCTGATCGTTTTCGTGACCAACGGCGCTGTCGCGGTACACGGTGCCGAAGATATTGCCGATCTGGCCGGTGCCGCCGTGAACGGGCTGCTGCGTACCGCGCAGAACGAGCATCCCGGGCGCATCGCACTGCTCGATCTCGATGGTCGCGGCGACTACCGAGAGGCGGTGTCGACCGCTACCGCGTATCCGACCGAGCCCCAGTTGGCGATCCGGCACGGTGAAACGCACGCCCCACGCCTGGTCCGTGCAGGCGCGGACACCGTCGGATCGGCCGAACTGCTCAACGGCGGCGACTGGCAACTCGTCGACCATGGTCGCGGAACTCTGAACGGCGACAACATGATTCTGGCCTCGCAACCCGAGGTCGAGCCACTGGGACCGGGTCAGGTGCGGATCGCCGTCCGGGCGGCGGGCGTGAACTTCCGTGACGTGCTGATCGTGCTCGGGATGTACCCGATCCCCGACACCGCCATCGGCGGTGAAGGTGCGGGCGTGGTCGTCGAGATCGCCCCCGACGTCACCGATTTCGCGGTCGGCGACAGGGTGATGGGCATCTTCACCGGCGTCAGTGCCACGGTCGTGGCCGATCAGCGGACCGTCATCGAGATCCCGGCCGACTGGTCCTTCGAGGACGCGGCGGCCGCACCGATCGTGTTCGCCACCGCCTACTACTCGCTCGTCGACCTGGCGCAGGTGCGGGCGGGGGAGTCGCTGCTGATCCACGCCGCCACCGGTGGTGTCGGTATGGCCGCCGTGCAGCTGGCCCGCCATCTGGGGCTGGACCTCTACGTCACGGCGAGCCCCGGCAAGTGGGATGTGTTGCGCGCGAACGGGTTCGCCGACGAGCGGATCGGCAACACCCGCACCACCGACTTCAAGGCCAAGTTCCTCGAGGTCACGGCTGGTCGCGGTGTCGATGTCGTGCTCGATTCACTGGCCGGCGACAAGGTCGACGCCTCGCTGGATCTGCTCCCGCGCGGCGGCCGGTTCATCGAGATGGGCCTGACCGACCTGCGCGACGCCGACGAGATCGCCCAGACCCACCCCGGCGTGCGCTACCAGAACTTCATCCTGATGGAGGCCGGCCCCGACCGGTTGCGCGAAATCATGACCGAGCTTCGTGCTCTGTTCGAATCCGGTGTGCTACAGCCACTTCCGGTGACCCGCTGGGATGTACGACGCGCACCCGAGGCCTTCCGGCAGCTGAGCCAGGCCCGCCACGTCGGCAAGTACGTCCTGACCGTACCGACCCCGCTCGACCCCGACGGCACCGTGCTGGTGACCGGCGGCACCGGCGGCCTCGGCGCACTGGCCGCCCGCCACCTGGTGACCGCGTACGGGGCCCGACACCTGCTGCTGACCAGCCGCCGTGGACCCGACGCCGACGGCGCGCGCGAACTCGCGGCGGAACTGTCCGCGCTCGGCGCTCAGGTCGACATCGCCGCCTGCGATGTCAGCGACCGCGACGCTCTCACCGCACTGATCGCGGCGATCCCCGCCGCGCACGCGCTGACAGCGGTGGTCCACACCGCAGGTGTCGTCGAGGACGCGCTGTTCACCAAACACACCCCCGAACACATTTCAAAGGTGTTCGGCCCCAAGGCCGATGCCGCGTGGCACCTGCACGAGGTGACCGGCGGGCACGCCCTGTCGATGTTCGTCATGTACTCCTCGATCGCGGGCCTGCTCGGCAACCCCGGCCAGGCCAACTATTCCGCGGCCAACGGTTTCCTCGACGCGCTGGCCCAGCACCGCAGGCACCGCGGCCTGCCCGCGACCGCCATGGCGTGGGGGCTGTGGGAGCGCGGCACCGGCATCACCGGCCACCTGACCGAGCGCGACCTGCAGCGGATGCGCCGCGAAGGCCTGATCCCGCTCACCGACGACGACGGCATGGCCCTGTTCGACAGTGCGCTGGCGACCGGCAGGCCGCTCGCGGTCCCCGCCCGGCTCGACCTCACCGCACTGAGCTCGCTCGGCGATGTGGACGAGATGCCCGCCATGCTGCGGTCATTGCTGCGCGGTGGTCCGCGCCGGGCGGCCGGGGCCGGCTCCGACGAGTCGGCGAAGCTGCTGTCGAGCCTGATCGGGCAGGAGCCCGCCGAACAGGAGCGGATCATTCTCGGTGTCATCCGCTCGCACGCGGCTGCGGTCCTCGGCCATGCGTCCGCAGATGCCGTCCCCGCCGAAACCGCGTTCACCGACCTGGGTTTCGACTCGCTGGGCGCGGTGGAATTCCGCAACCGCCTAGAAGCCGCGACCGGCGCGAAATTGCGCACCACGATCGTCTTCGACTACCCCAACGCGGCCGCGCTGGCCAACTATCTGCGCACCGAGATCGCCCCCGTGGACGACCCGGGAGCGCGGATCGTCGGACAGCTCGACGCGCTGGCCGCCGGCTGCGTCGGGGTGGAACTGCCACCGGAGCGGGTCGACGAACTGATGGCGCGGATCAACGACCTCGTGCGCACCCTGCGCGGCGGTGCCGACAGCGAACTCGTCGACAACATCGACGGAGCCGACGACGACGCGCTGTTCGACCTGATCGACCAGGTCCGTTCGGTCTGAGTGAGAAAGCGAGAGTCGAATGGCCACTGAAACGGAACTGCGCGCCTATCTCAAACGCGCCACCCGGCAGTTACAGGAGACCAGACAGCAACTCGGCGACGAGCAGGCCCGCGCACGGGAACCGATCGCGATCGTCGGCATGTCGTGCCGATTCCCCGGCGGGATCGCCTCACCCGAACACCTGTGGGAGGCGCTGATCGAGGGCCGCGACCTGATCACCGAGTTCCCCGCCGATCGCGGCTGGGACGTCGACGGGTTCTACGACCCCGACCCGGACAAGTTCGCCAAATCCTATGTGCGCGAAGGCGGTTTCCTCGAAGGCGCCGGCGAGTTCGATGCCGGTTTCTTCGGGATCAGTCCTCGCGAAGCCGAGGCGATGGACCCGCAGCAGCGCCTGCTGCTCGAACTCGCCTGGGAATCGGTCGAGCAGGCACGTGTCGACCCGACGACCCTGCGCGGCAGCGATACCGGGGTCTTCGTGGGGTTCAGCGATCAGGGATACGGCTTCGGCGCCACCCAGGCCTGGGACGGTGCGGAGACGTACTACTTCACCGGCAACCACGCCTCGATGGCGGCAGGCCGGGTCGCGTATCTGCTCGGGCTCGAGGGTCCGGCGGTCACTGTCGACACCGCCTGCTCGTCGTCGCTGGTGGCCGTGCATCAGGCGATGCAGTCACTGCGGCTGCGCGAATGCGGTATGGCCCTCGCCGGGGGTGTCACCGTGATGTCGACGCCGATGCCGTTCGCGCTGTTCTCGCGTCAGCGTGCGTTGGCGCCGAACGGGCGGTGCAAGTCCTATGCCGCGGGCGCGGATGGCACCGCCTGGGGTGAAGGGATCGGATTCGTTGCACTGGAACGCCTTTCGGACGCCCAGCGCAACGGGCATCGGGTGCTCGCGGTGCTGCGGGGGTCCGCGGTCAACAGCGACGGTGCGTCCAACGGGCTCACCGCGCCGCGCGGGCCTGCGCAGCAGCGGGTGATCGGCTCCGCGCTGGCCAATGCCGGTCTGCGGCCAGCCGATGTCGACGTGGTGGAGGGCCACGGCACCGGCACCGTGCTCGGCGATCCGGTGGAGGCGCAGGCCCTGCTCGCCACCTACGGGCAGCGTGAGGGTGCGCCGCCGTTGCTGCTCGGCTCGGTGAAATCGAATATGGGACATACCCAGTCGGCCGCAGGCATCGCCGGGCTGATCAAGATGGTGCAGTCGATTCGCCACGAGATGGTTCCACCCACCCTGCACGTGGACGCACCGACCTCGCACGCCGACTGGTCGGGCGACCGTATCCAGCTCGCGCTGCGGCCACAGCCGTGGCCGACGACCGGGCACGAGCGCCGAGCCGGTGTGTCCTCCTTCGGCATCAGCGGCACCAACGCCCACCTGATCGTCGAACAGGCACCGGAACCGACCGCACTCGGAGCAGGTTCGGCCCACGATCGGCCGATGTCGACGCCGACGCACCCACCTATCCCGTGGCTGTTGTCGGCGCGCAACGCGGCCGCACTGTGCGACCAGGCCGCGCGGTTGCACGAGTCGGTCACGGATTCCGCGCACGACCTCGCCGACATCGCCCACTCCTTGGCGACGACGCGAACACGATTCGACCACCGCGCCGTTGTGGTGGCGAACACTCGCAACGAGTTCCTCGACGGGCTCGGTGCCGTCGCCGACGAGTCCACCGCCGCATCGGTCGTCCAGGCACGCCGCGGCGCAGGCGGCAAGCTGGCGATGATGTTCCCCGGTCAGGGTGGACAGCTCGTTGGCATCGGCAGCGCCCTGTACGACACGTACCCGGTGTTCGCCGAAGCCCTCGACAAGGTCTGCGCCGGGTTCGACGCCCACCTCGCGCAGCCGTTGCGCACGGTGATGTTCGAGGGCGGCGAGCTCGCGCGCACCGACTACACCCAACCCGCCGTGTTCGCACTGCAGGTGGCCCTGTTCCGGCTGCTCGAATCTTGGGGAACAACACCGGATTTCGTGGTCGGACACTCGGTGGGCGAACTGTCCGCCGCGCACGTGGCGGGGGTGCTCTCCCTCGACGACGCGGTCGCCGTGGTGGCGGCGCGCGGTCGGTTGATGCAGCGAATGACCGCGGGGGCGATGGTCTCGGTGCGGGCCTCGTTCGCCGATGTCACCGCCTCGATCGCCGGACGCGAGGCCGAGGTGTCGGTCGCCGCGGCCAACGGGCCGAACGCCACCGTGATCGCCGGTGATGTCGCCGCCGTCGGCGAACTCGCACGGTATTGGCGCGAACGCGGTCGCCGAGTCGCGCGACTCGGTGTCGACCGTGGCTTCCACTCCCCACACGTGGACGCGATCGCCGACGAATTCCGCGCGGTCGTCGCGGGCGTGCGCCTCGAGGAACCGCGCATCCGGATGATCTCCACGGTGACAGGTACGGAAGCCGAACCGGGACAGCTGACTTCGATCGAGCACTGGGTGCGCCAAGCCCGCGAGCCGGTGCGGTTCCACGACAGCGTGCTGCGCTTGCACGAAGCCGGCGTCGTCACCTATCTCGAACTCGGCGCGGGCGATACCCTCTCCGGCCTGGTCTACGAGGTGCTCGCCGACACCGGAAGCACCGCCGTCCCGGTCCTGCGGCCCGGCGCCGACGAAGCGACATCGGTCGTGAAAGCCGTTGCGGGAGCGTGGGTTGCCGGTGCCGACGTCGACTGGTCGGCGCTGTGCACCGACGAGACGAGCAGGCCGGTCGACCTACCGACCTATCCGTTCCAGCACCGCCGCTACTGGGTCCACACCGACAGCGCCGTGCTGGAAAGCATGATCGGCGCGGCCGGTGCCGAACTCGCCGGTGACCGATCGGGCAGCCAACAGCAGGTCAGGCAGCTGCGGTCGACCGGTCCGGACTTTGCGGCGGTACCGCGGGATCAGCGCGCCGACGTCGCGGTGCGCCTCGTCGTCGCCCAGATCCGGGAAATTCTCATCGACCTCACCGAGGACGAGATCGACCTCGACGCAACGGTTCTCGCGATCGGCTTGACCTCCCTGTCCGCACTCGAACTCCGTAGCAGAATCAATGTCGCCGCGGGGACCCACCTGTCGCTGGAGGACCTGTTCACCCACCCGACGCCACGGACGCTCGGTGCCGTACTCGCCACCCGCATCTGGAGCGACGCGTCGACCCACGAGGCGGTGCTCGCATGACCGGCGGCCTGTCGGCGGTGCGCGGCACCCTCGGCTTCGAACAATTGGTCCCTGCCGCGCTGGCGCATCGGCGCGGCCTCGCCGAGGTCTACGTCGCCGACACAGCGATCGTCGGCAGCTCGGAGTTCCTTGTCGCGGTGCAGGTTCCGCGAGCGCACTCGCTCTGGTTCGATCGGCTGGTCGCCTACCACGACCCGTTCTCCGCGGTGGAGGCTGTGCGCCAGGCGCTGCTGGTGGTCGGTCAACGGCACCTCGGTGTTCCCGCCGACGCGCCGGCCAGCCTGCAGCGGATGTCGTTCGCCGTGGAGGATCTGAGCGCGTTCCGCGACAGCGAACGAGACCCGTTCGAGGGGATCGTGCGCCTGCGGCCGGGCGCGGCGGGCACCGGGCGCGGCTATTACCACGACGTGTCCTTCGACGCCACGCTCACCGTGCGCGGAGTGCTCGCGATGACTGTGCGCGGCAGCGGAATCACGTTCCCGCGCGAGGCTTACGACGAGTTCCGCGAACTCCAGCAGGGCAAGCGCGCGACCCTCGCCCCGGTCAGTGCCCGGCCGGTGCGGCGACTGCCGCCCGAACTCGTCGGGCGTCGCGATCCCCGCAACGTCGTGCTCGCCCGCAACACCGCGCAGGAGCTTGTCGTGGTGGTCGACCGGGCGCACCCGAGTTTCTTCGACCACCAGTACGACCACGTCCCCGGCCCGCTGTTGCTCGAGGTCTTCCGGCAGGCCGCGGTCGTGGCCGCGACCGCCGCCGGGCTGCTCGAAACCCCGGTCGCCGCGGTGATCGACGTCGAGGCACAGTTCACCGACTTCGCCGAACTGGATGCCGAGATCACCTGCACCACGGCCGCCGTCGGCGACATCGACCTCGATGAGATCACCGTCGAGGTCGCCCTGCACCAGTACGGCAACCGCATCGCCCTCGCGCACGTCGAGCTGGCGCACTATCCCGTGACGCGGGAAGGAAACGAGAACACATGAGCACAGCATCGTCAGGCGCGAGGTTCGCCGTGATCGGCGGCGGCCTGTCCGGCATCGGCGCCGCGTACGCCCTGCATCGGGCCGGACACACCGTGGAGCTGTTCGAGCAGGACTCGGTGCTCGGTGGCCGCTGCGGATTCGACGCTCTCGGCGGCAGGCCGGTCATGATGGGCGGCAAGAACATCGGGCGCCGCTACGAGCAGTTGCGCGAGTTCATCGCCGCCTCGGGGCAACGGGCGTACGAGGAATTCGGGATCAACAGCTCGCAGATCATCAACGATGAACTGGTGACGCTCGACAACCCAGGTATCGCCGGATTCGTCCGCCACCTGTTGCGGATGGGCTCGCCGGTCGACGCCGCGCGCATGCTGTATTACGGTGCGCGCGTGCGGTTCGACGAACGCAACCGCTATCTGGGCTCGGACTTCGGTGGCGCGGGCAACGATGACGTGCCCCTCGGCGCGCACTTCGGTACCGATTTCGGCCGTAGTGTCCTGCGGCCGTTGACAGTTCGGTTGAACGCGGCCGAGCCCGACGAGGTCTATCTCGGCGCGTTCGGGGTGAGCCTTGGCATGGTGCAGGATCGGTACGACCAACTCGTCGACGGCATGCAGCCGGTCCTGGACTGGTTCGCCGGGCAGGTGCCGGTTCGGCTCAACACCCGCGTCGATCGCCTTGTGGTGCGAGACGGCCGGGTCGCCGGGCTCGACGCGTCGGAAAGCGGCGGAGCCACAACGTTTTCCGAATACGACGGCGTGGTCGTCGCGATCCCGGCCTACGCGGCCGCGGCACTGCTGGAACCGGTGGTCCCCGCGCTGGGCAAGGCACTGAGCGAAGTGGCCTACTACCCGTCCACGGTGGCGGTGGTGCAGTACGAGAAGCCGTTCTTCGGCAGTACCGTCCGGTCGATCGCATTCGATTCCGGCCCCTGCAGCGCCGCCGGTGTATACGGCGTCAACGATCTCGATATCGTTCGGTACACCTTCAGCGGGCGCGAGGCCCGCCCCGCACCGGATGCGCAGCAGTTGGCGCGATGGATCGACGAGGCCGAAGCGAAGGTGCGCGGTCATCTCGGCGGACCGGCGGTCGCTCGGGTACGCACCGAGACGCGCAGCTGGGCCGCGGCGCACTGCGCCTACCTGCCCGATCACGCCGGGTTCCGCACGGTGGTCCGTGAACAGACCGAAACCGTCGCGGGACTACAGCTTGCGGGCGACTACCTGCTCGGCGCGCAGCTGGAAGCCTGCTACCGATCCGGCGTCGCCGCCGCGCGCGCACTGGTCGCATGACATGGGCGGCGCCGCGACGAACCTACGCGGCGCCCATCGTGTGCACCAGGTCGTCGGCCAGCAGGGCGATGCGGGCTCGCAGAATGCCCTCCGCGGTGGTCAGATCGAGATCGGTCAAACCACTCACCCGCCGCAACCGGTAGTCGATGGTGTTGGGGTGCACATGCAGTCGGCGGCCGGTGGCTTTGCGGTTCAAGCCGGTCGCCATGTAGGTCCGCAGCGTGTCCAGCAGCTCGGGATGGTCGGCCAGCGGGGCGATCACGCCGGCGAGATGTCTGCGGGCCGGACCGGGTCGCGTCAGCTGGTACTCGATCGCGACGTCCGAGAGCTCGTACAGCCCTGGTGGTTTCGCGATCCCGCGCACCAGATCGAGCAGCTCGTGTGCCTCCTCGGTGGCCGTCGGGATCCGCTCGGTCGGGGCGGGCACCAGGGTCGCGGTGAGCCCGACACCCGAGGTCGCGCTGATCGTGGCGAGCACAGCGGCGGTCATCTGCGGCATGTCGGGCTCGTCGCTCGGAATCAGCAGGGTGCCGCCGTTGGTGCTCAGCAGTGCGAGCGACCGCGAGGCGAACGCATCGGCCAGCGCCGCCTGCACCCGCCGCAGTTTGCGGCGCGCGACCACCTGGGCGTCGATCCGGGGATCGAGTTCGTCGGGCAGTTCCGGAATCATCAGTGCCACCACCTGATACGACTCGGCCACCCTGATCCCGGTCTGGCGATTCAGCGCACCGATGCCGTGCCCACTCAGCAATGCCGACATCATGGTCTGCGCACCGGTCTGATGTTCCTTGGCGACCTGGCGCTGCTCGTCGAGGTAGGCACTGGTCACGGTCGCGTTGATCACCTCGAGTGTGCGCAGCAGCAGGCGGGTACCGGCGACGACCTCGGCCAGATCGGCCGCCGTCACCTGTCCGACCACGAGTTCGAAGCCGATCCGGAAACCCTCCGCGTACGCGCGCAGCAGGGTCCCGACGGGCACCCCCTCGCGCGCATGCTGGGCCGATGCCGCACGCAACGCCACCAACTGCTGCTCCGACGGCGTGGTCCGTTTGTCCAGCATCTCCATCGCCAGTGCCAGGCAGCGGCGGGTGAACTCGGTGACGTCACCGCGCATCGCCTCACTGGGTAGGGCTTGGCACGGCATGACGTTCTCGGCGAAATAGGTGACGAGCTGCGAAACCAACTCGTCGGCGTTGCCAAGGAAACTCGACACTGCCCTGCCGTCCGCGGTGGCGATCGGAGGAGAGGTCCGATCGATGGCTGAAGAATTCATCGAGTTCACTCCGTTGTGGCTGTCAGTGATCAAGGCTGTGTGAATCGCAACATAGTCACCCTGGAGCTGTCATTGTCGGTCCCAGCACAATCGCCTGGTGGGATCACGATGCCCCGAAAGCCGTCTTGTGTGGACTCACAAGTCCCGGTGTTGTCGGGTCGCCGGTCGATTGCGCGTCAATCCGACGCGGTCATAGATCGACGTACTCACCGCACCGAGGGCGAGCCCGACCGCCAGCCCGAGCAACGTCATCCAGAAGCCACTGGCGAGCCCGGATCCCAGGTTGGCGTCGAAGTACAGGATCGCGCGGACCGCCGTGTACACCTGGTGGAGCGGTTCGAACGCGGCCAGGACGCCGAAGTAGCGCGGCGTCGCCTCGATCGGGATCGAACCCGCCGAGGACGGCAACCCGAGAATGACGAACACGATCAGATTGACGAGCAATCCGGCCGAGCCGAGCGCGGCGAGCACCGACAGGCCGGTGACACCGACGGCGATCATGGCGAACGCGCTGTACAGGAACAGCGGAAGCGGCTGTGCTACCGGCATTTCCAGCGCATATGCGATGACCAGCAGCGCTGCCGCGACACAGTGCGCGGCCACGATGAGCACCCCCCATTTGAGCAACAGAGTGCGGAAACGGGAGATCCGGGCGGGCGGCACGTGCGGCGACCACGGCCCGTACTCGGTCGGTACGAAGCCGAGGGCGCCGTCGACCATGGTGTGGACGATCATCGCGCCGACCGTGCCCGCGAGCAGCAGAACCAGGGCGTAGAAGAACGCGCTGAGCCCGGCGCCGCTGCCGTCGGGCAGTGGATGGAACTCCGTGACGATCACCTCGACCGGGTTGCGCAAGGTCACCTCGGCCGCGCCGGGCAGCGCGTGATCCGGCCCGAGCGCCGTGCGCACGGTCGCCAGAAGCTGCTCACCGATGCGCGCGTTCACCTCGGTCAACGCGCGATCGCTGAATCGCGTGACGATCGCCGAGGCGAACGCACCCGTGCGCGGATTGGTCCGCACAGTGATCGTCGGCCGCTCCATCTCGCCGGGGAGCACGCTGCCCATGCCGAGATTGCCCAGCCGCTTGGTGAAGTCGCCGGAAATGATGATCGCGCCGTAGAGTTCGCCGCCGCGCAGCTGTCTTTCGGCCTCGGCGATCCCCAGCACGCGCAGGTCGATTTTGTCCGCGGGCACGCCCTCGCGCAATGCCGCGGTGATCTCGCCACCGATATCGCGCCACTGCGGCGGCGAACCGAGCGTATCGCCCACATCCTGGTCGACCAGCGCGATCGGGAAGTCGTGCAGATTCTTCTCGGGGTCGACGACATAGCCGAGATACATCGTGGCCATCAACGCGCTGAGCAAGGTCAAGACCATCGTCGGGAACAGCCAGATACGCACTCCCCGCACGCTAACAGCGGCGAACGCTATGTGACGGTGCGTTGGAATCTGTCCAATGCCGGGCCATCAGGACTGGCGTTGCTCCGAACGAACTCACACGACGGGTGGCAGCTTCGTGTCCGCCGGCACCTTCATGAACGCGGAGATCACGTGGTCGCTGAGGTAGAGCCGCAATTCTGTGCGCCACTGGACGGGAATATCGGTCGGGACCATGTCGAGCGCGTCCTCGACCTCGTCCCATATTCGGGGAAACGGAATTCCGTTGCGCGAGCATGTTTCGACGGCGACTTTCAGCTGTTGCGTCAGGCAATCCATGTGTACAGCCGATGTAATGGTGAATCCCGTGTCGAGTAGTACCTCGAGATCGTCCATATATTTTCCCCTTACCAATTTGCACCCCTGCTGTGCGCCCAACGTAGGTGACCGAACAGCGGTGCGGGAAATCGTGCGGGGGTTACTGGGCGTTCGGATACCTTTCGGCTGCCTGCTTGTGATAAGCACCGATTGACCGGGGTAAGTTCGACCGATGACCTCCACCGCCCTGTACTGCGGCACGCGCTGGGACGAGCAGGGTCGATGGTGCTACGAGCTGCTCGGCGACGACGGGACCACCGAACTGCTGCCCGGCATCGGCACGCGGCTGGCCTTCCGGATTACCGATTCCGGGCGGTTCTGCCTGGGCTACAACGGGTTCGGCGGCGGTCGCCGCGGCCGGCTGGTCTGTCCGCGGCGCGCCCGCGTCGATGCCGGGCGTCAGTGCGAGCAGTGCCGGATCACCGAGGGCTGGTCGGTGGTGCACAGCCATCGCGGTCCGCTCACGGCGTTGCCCGAACAGGTCCGCGACTACATGTCGCAGCCGCACCACCTCTACATCGCCTATTTCGGCGACGGAATGACCAAGGTCGGTACGGCGTCGGCGTCGCGGCGCCATCGCCGGCTCTTCGAACAGGGTGCGCTGGTTGCCCGGTTCATCACCGATTCGCCGGACGGACTTCATGTTCGCGAGCTCGAACGGGCGGTGACCGAGCGCGCCGGGATCGGGCAGGCGGTCGCCGGTGTCACGAAGACCCGCATCCTGACGAAGCCGCTGCGCCCGTGGGCGGTGCTGGAATCGGCCGTCGCCGACGCGGCCGAGCATGCCGCCGACGCCTTGCCCGCCGACATCACCCGCACCGATATCGCCTGGTCGGGCGGGCGGGATTTCTACGCCACGATCCTGGCGCACGGCCGATTCCCGGTCGCCACCGAAATCGCCGGGGAGCCAGGCGACTACGTTCTCGACGCGGTGACAGCGCACGGCCACACGATCGCCTGCCGTGACACCGCGGGCGCGAGTGAACTCGTGTTGGTCAACGACACCCGGCTCGTCGGCCGCCGCATCGAGCTCGACCCCACGATCACCGCTGTCCCGGAGCCCGCGCAGACCAGCTTGTTCTGAGTAGCTCTCAGTCCATGGCGGCGAGCTGCGCCCGCATCGTGTCCAGGCCCATGCCGCCCAATCGCAAAGCGCGGGTGTGGAATTGCTTCATGTCGAACGTTGCGCCGGTGCGTTCGCGGGCTTCTTCGCGGGCGGTGAGCCACAGCCGCTCGCCGAGCTTGTACGCCGGCGCCTGGCCCGGCCACCCCAGATAGCGGTCGATCTCGTCGCGGGCGGTGACCGCATCGGTGACCGTTCGGGTCAGCAGGAACTCGAGGCCGAGGTCGGGCGTCCAGCGTTCGCCCTCGTGGAAGCCGGTGCCGCCGGGGATCTCCCATTCCAGGTGCATCCCGATGTCGACGATCACTCGCGCGGCGCGGAACAGCTGCTGGGAGAGCATGCCGAACAGATCGCCGTCGTCGTCGAGATAGCCGAGCTCCTGCATGAGACGTTCGGCGTAGAGCGCCCAGCCTTCGCCGTGGCCGGAGGTGAACGACATCATCCGCTGGTACTGATTCAGCGAATCCGCCTCGCGCACCGCGGTCGCGATCTGCAGATGATGGCCGGGCACGCCCTCGTGGTAGACGGTGCTGACCTCGCGCCAGGTGGCGAAGTCCTGCTTCCCCGATTCCACCGACCAGCACATGCGAGCGGGACGGCTGAAATCCGCGCTGGGTCCGACGTAGTACGCCCCGACGACTCCGCCGGGAGGCGCGATGGTGCACTCGAGGTTCATGAGTTCATCGGGAACCTCGAAGTGCTTGCCCCGCAACGTCTCCAACGCCTGATCGGACATCTTCTGCAGCCAGGTCCGGAGCTCGTGCTGTCCGCGCACCCGGTATCTCGGGTCGGCGTCGAGTACCGCGGCCGTTTCGGTGAGTGAGGCGCCCGGCGCGATGCGCGCGGCGACGGCCCGCATCTCGGCCTCGATCCGGGCGAACTCCGCCCAGCCCCACTCATAGGCTTCCCGCAGGTCGAGATCGGCGCCGGTGAAGTAGCGCGACCAGAGTCGGTAGGTCTGCTCGCCGACGGCGTCCTTGGCGGGGGCTCGGGGCACGAGTTCGGCGCGGAGGAACTCGGCGAATTCGGCGTAGGCCTGCTCGGCGGCCTGCGCGGCGCGGCGCAGTTCGGTCAGTGGCGCACCATCGATTTCGTCCGCAGCGGCGGCGAAGGTAGTGAAGAAGCCGACCTTCCCGCCGGTGCCCGCCCATGCGTCGGCCTGCTCGGCGACTTTGAGGACCTGGCGCAGTGCACTGCCCTGCCCGCGTTCGGCCGCGACCTGCAGCGACGCCCGCACACCGGCCAGCGCCGTCGGCACCCCCGCCAGCCGTTCGGCGATCACCGACCAGTCCGCGGCGGTCTCGGCGGCCATCACGTCGAACACCGATCGAATGTTCTGCACCGGACTCTCGATCACGTTGAGTGCGCCGAGTGGGAGACCGGCCTCGTGGATCTCCATCTCGAGACCGATCCGTTCGGTGAACACCGCTTTCGCTACCCGTTCGTGGTCATCGGTGGCTTCCGCGGCAAGTATGGTGCGCAAGGCATTTCGTGCGATCTGCGCCCGCGCCGCATGCCCGGCGGGCGAATAGTCGGTCAGGCGATCCTCGTGTCCCGCGATACCGAACAGGGTCGCCGTCACCGGGTCGGCGGCCGCGTAGTCCTCGACGTACCGATCACAGATCTCATCAACACCCATGTGGCCACGCTAACGGTCTTCGGGTGTCAGCGGGTGGCGCTCCGAGCCGACCGTCATGCGTTCGGATCGTGGGAGAACACCGCGACCAGGAAATCGGAGTCGTCGGCGAAAGGCCGCAGATCCCAGGTGGACAGCAGCAGATCGACGGAGAGACCAGCGGATTCGGCATCGGCGAGGAACTCGGCGAACTCGTAGCCGCGTTCCGCGCCGAATCCGATGACCACCCGACCGCCCGGTGCGAGATGCGCGGCGAATCCTGCCAGCACCGCCCTGCGGGTGGAGGGCGCGAGAAAGGTCACCACATTGCCCGCGCACACGATGGCATCGAAGTCGCCGACCGGCAGATCCAGTTCGGCGAGGTCGCCGACCAGCCACGTCGGCCCGGGGTGATCCACCCGCGCCGCCTCGATGAGCACCGGGTCCACATCGACACCGACCACCGTGTGTCCGACATCGTGCAGATACCCGCCGATCCGGCCTGGCCCGCAACCCGCGTCCAGCACCCGGCTACCGCGCCCGAGCATCGCGTCGACCAACCGGGCCTCACCGACGATGTCCGTGCCGTCCGCGGCGAGTGCCCGGAAACGCTGCACATACCGGCCCGAGTGCGTCGGATCCGCGGCGACGATCTCCTCCCAGCCACTGGGTGTGCGCTCGCTCGACACGTTCATGATCGCTGCCTCCTCTGGTCCGTCCGCGACTACCGACTCTAGGCCTGGTCGGTTCGGCGGGTGCGACCCGATGCGTTGTCCGCTGGTGGCAGCGTTGCTCCGCTGTAGACGCGACGAGGTGGCCGACCCGCCGGTCGGCCACCTCGCGGATCCGTTACGGCGTCGAATAGCCGATGAGGGCGCCGATGCCCGCACCGATCGGGACGGTTACCAGTGCGCCGACTCCGCCGAGGAAGAAGCCGAGCACTGCGCCGATCCCGGCGCCGATGAGGGCGCCGATGCCCGCGTTGTGCATTTTGCGGGCCTCGGTGTCGGCGGCCGCGTCGACGAATTCGGCCATGTTGGCCGTGACGACCGCCGGTGCCGCGGTGGGCGTCAGCGTGGCGGACCGGCCGTCGGCGGAGATGCCCGCCACCAGGTCGAAATCGCCCGCACCGGTGATGATGCGGGTCGGCACCGCCGCGACCACCCGGCCCCCGGCGTCGGTGAGGGTGACCGCGCCGCCGACGACGCTGAACCTGCCGTCCGGGGCGGACACCGTGAGCCCGGAGCCGTCGACCAGCGGACTCGCGGTGAACGCCAGGCCATTGTCGACGCCTTGCACGATCGGAACCGCGGCTGCTGGTGCCGCCTGCGCGGTGTTGGTGGCCGCGAGACCGACGGCTCCCGCCGCGAGTACGGCGATCGCGCTGAATTTCGAGAAATGCATCCTGCCCCTCCAGTCTGCCCGCCTAGTCCGGCGGAACATCCTCTGCCGGACCGGATCTCGGTCCTCCGACATTTTCGCATCGCCGACGAATCTGTGGAACCCACCTGCGGTGATACCGGAAAAACATCATCACTTCGACATAAATGATGAATTACATTGCCCTACCGTAGATCTCGATACGGTCACCGCTGATAATCCCGAACGTAGACCGTGTCGACCCCCAGCACGCCCACCCCGGTCGCGCCACCGGGCTGACCCAATGCCACCGTGCGGCCCGGCAGCGGTTCGTGGAAGAACCGGGCGTTCTCATCGACGAATTGCTCCTGACCAGAAGGAATGTCGTCCTCGTAGTGAATCGCCTCGACCGGGCACACCGGTTCGCACGCCCCGCAGTCGATGCACTCGTCGGGCTGGATGTAGGCCATCCGATCGCCGATGAAGATGCAATCGATCGGGCACTCCTCGACGCAGGCCCGATCCAGGACATCGACACAGTCGGCACCGATCACGAACGTCACGTGGAGCTCCTTCGATCTTCTTGCTCCGCGGCGCGGAGCTCGTCTGATCCTGGTGCCGGGCTGGAGCGGGCGGTAGGGGCCCATTAGGTATCACTTCATAAGCGGTCCTTATGGGTGGCGCGAAATTGCCATGTGCGCGGATGGGATTTTGTGGGCAGGATCGAGTGGTTCGGCGATCCGAGACGGAGGGAAATCGATGGCGATTCTGGTTACCGGGGCGACGGCGAACATCGGGCGGATGGTGGTGGATCAGCTGCTTGCGCGCGGGGCGACCGATGTCCGTGCGCTGACCATCGATCCGGGGAAGGCGGGGCTGCCGGGGGAGGTCGAGGTGGTCGAGGGGCACCTGGGGCGGGTGGGGGCGGCGGCGTTCGAAGGGGTTGATCGGATGTATCTGGCGCCTTCGCCCGGGAATGTGGCGCAGGTGCTCGAGGTGGCGCGGGCGGCCGGGGTGCGGCACGTCGTCGATCTGTCGGGGGAACCCGAAAGCTGGTGGGGGAGTGTGTGTGAGGCAGTGGAGGGCAGTGGGATCGGCTGGACTCATCTGTGGCCTGCGGACTTCATGGAGAACACGTTGAGCTGGTCGCGTCAGATCCGCGAATCCGGTGTCGTCCGGGAACCGCACGCCGACACCGCGACTGCGCCCATCGCCATGAACGACATCGCCGCCGTGGCCGCGACCGCGCTACTGACCGATGGCCACATCGGCCGGGCGCACTCCCTCGCTGGTCCCGAGATCCTCACTCGTGCACAGCTTGTCGCCCATCTCGCCGACGCGCTCGACCGGGACATCACGTTCCGCACCGCCACGCGCGAGGAGACCATCACCGCCCTGGAACCCACCATGGGCGACAACACCACCTGGTACGTCGACAACGTCCTCATCGACTTTGCCCCACCCCCGCAATCCCTGCCCACCACCAGCGTCGAAGACATCACCGGCCACCCCGCCACTACCTTCAACCACTGGGCGCGGCTCAACGCGGATCGCTTTCTCGCGGACTGACCCCGGACGAACGGCCGGATATTCATTACCCTGCGGTAGGAAATGTTGTGGGATACAAGGATTGAGCGGGCGCAAAGGGAATTCGACCAAATCTCGAGCGGTCGGTTCCTGATGCGCGGGGGAAATGCCACTATGTGGGCATTTCGGGTGACTTCCAGGGGTTCGGCGGTATTGCTGTGGGAAAAATATTGGTCCCGTTAGGGCGTTTGTTCGCGGCGGTCGCATTGCTTGTCGCGGCGATTATCGCGCTGCACGGACGTTTACCTGGGACAGCTGTTCCCAGTGAAACCGGCGGGCCCTCACCGCTCGCTGTCGCATTGATGCCGGTATTGCTGCTGGTTTCGGTGGTGATCTTGCTGGCGGGGGTCATTGTCAGCCAGCACCGGCTGCCATTGGCGATGCCGGAGGTGGAGCGCGGACACCGGATCAGCTTCTCGTTCAAGCGATTCACGGTGCTGGCTCCGGTGGCACTCAGTGCTGTCGCGCTGACCTTCGCGGTCGGCATCACCATGCTGTTCGTGCTGCCCGGCGCACGGCGTCAGCCGGGCTCGGTGAAACCTGCGATCGAAGCGGGGGAAACTCCGGCGCCGGAAGCTGTCGACGTGCAGGTGGTCGACTCCGCGGTCGACTCGTCACAGCTGAGCGGGACCGCGTTGCTGGCGGCGGTGGGTCTGGCGATCGTACTGATCGGCGTCGCGCTGGCCGGTCTCGTCGGCGCCACTGTCGCCGGGCGCAAGGAGCCACTGGGGGATGTGGCGGAACTGACCGAGGAAGAGGTGTCGAAGACGGTCGACTCGCTCACCAGGGCGGCCGAGATGGGCTTGGCCGCGATGAACGTGCCGGGTCAGGATCCGCGCACCGCGGTGATCGCGTGTTACGTGGCGATGGAGGCGGGTCTGGCCGCGGATCGTGCTGCGGCGCCGTTGGTTTCGGATACCCCCAAGGAAGTGCTGCAGCGGGCTTTCGACAGTGGGGTGCTGCACGATGACGGCGCACACGAACTGGTCGCACTGTTCGAAGAGGCGAGGTTCAGTCCGCACGCGATGCTGGGTTGGCAGCGGATCCGGGCCGAACAACTGCTGCGCCTGGTGCTCGCCGACCTCCAAGCCCGCGAAGAAGTGTCGGTGTAACCGCTGGACTACTCGGTGCGCTGCATCTCGCCGTGCAGCCACGTACCGATCATCCGTGCGGTCATGGCAATGGCGGCGTCGCGGTCGCCGGTGGCCACATCGTCGGCCGAAGCGCGCAGGACCGCGGCGAAACCGGTGTTGACCAGGACCCAGGACATCATGTCGTGATCGCGGGCATTTCCGGGTCCGATGAACTGGATCACGATGAGCTTCACCAGCATTCGCAGTCGCGGTTCGAATTCGGGCAGCCCGCTGCTGTAGAACTGCACACTGCCGATCAGTGCGCGCACCAGATCCGATTTGGCGATCAGCACCTCGGCGAAGACAGCGAGGATCTCGGACGCTACCGCGATGTAGTCGTCACTGCTCTGCGGTGACGCCCCGACAGGCATGCTGAACACGCGCTGGGTGAACTCCTGCTCCACATGGGCGATCAGCCGATCGAGGAGTTCGTCGACGAGATAGGAACGCTCCGGAAAGTACCGGTACAGCGTTCCGATGCTGATGTGCGCGTGCGCGGCGATGGCATTGGTTGAGGTGTTGTCGACGCCGCGCTGGCCGAACAATTCGGCGGCGGTGTCGAGGATGTGTTCCCTGGTCGCGATCGCCCGCTCTTGCTTCGGGCGGACCCGCCGGTCGACGGGTTTGGGTGGTGGCATCAGCGTTCCTTTCGGCGAAGTGGGGTCCTACCCGGATGTGGTCGACCACAGTGGCAATGGTGAGTTCTCATAGATCAGCGCCCGGTGGGCTGTCGCGATCGCCTTCGCTGTCGAGAATTCGAACATCGACCGCTCGCGCAGGAGGCCCGCATGGCAGACCGGCAGATACCGACGGGTCGGCTCGCTCGCGGCGCCATGCTGGGGCGATTGGCGGCCGGGCAGGCGGCGCGCGGGGCGGGGACCAGGCTGGCGATGCTCGGGCGCACCGAGCAGGCGCGTCGCGTGCTGGCGCAGCGATCCACGCTGCAGGCCGCGCAACAGATCGTCACCGTGCTGGGCGGGATGAAAGGCGCGGCGATGAAGTTGGGGCAGATGGCATCGGTGCTCGACCTCGACATGATCCCGGCGGACTATCGCGAGATGTTCCGCACGAAGCTGTCCGCGCTGCTCGACAGTGCGCCCCAGGTACCGTTCGCGGACATGATCGGGGTGTTGGAGCACGATCTCGGCCGGGTCGGTCGCGTGTTCGTCGATATCGACCCGGTCCCGGTCGCGGCGGCGTCGATCGGGCAGGTCTATCGCGCGCAACTGCGCGACGGCCGGGTCGTGGCGGTCAAGGTGAAGTACCCAGGGGTGGACCGTGCCGTGCACGCGGACATGCACAATGTGCAGTTCTTCAGCCTGCTCTGGAAATCGTTCCTGCCGTCGGCGGGCGATCATGATGTGCTCGCCGAAATCGCCCGCAATATCGTCGCGGAACTGGACTATCGGCAAGAAGCGCGCAATCAGCACCGGGTGGCTTCGCGTTATCGCGGGCATCCGTTCATCACCGTGCCCGACAGCATCGGCGAATTCTGCACCGACAATGTGCTGGTCACCGATTTCTTCGAGGGCAGACCGTTTCAGGACGCCCGCACCCTTCCCGCAGCGCAGCGAAATCACGTCGGTGAGCTGGTGTACCGGTTCTATATCACCGCCATGTTCGACGACGGCGAGTACTGCGCCGACCCGCATCCGGGCAATGTGCTGGTAGCCGACGACGGGCGCGTCGGCTTCGTCGATTTCGGCCTGTACAACACGATCGAACGCGAACACCTCGAGTTGGAGCGGCAGGTGCTGTGCGCGGCCGAGCAGTACCGGGCCGACGAGGTGCACCGGCTGTGGGTAGCGCGCGGGATCATCGGGCCCGACTGCGCAGTGCTGCCGGAGGAGGTGCTCGAGTACGTGTGGTCGGCGGCGGGCTGGCACCTGCTCGACGAGGAGATCACCGTGACCTCCGAGCTCGCCACCAGCGCCGTGGTGCTCGCGGCCGACCCGCGCTCGTCGCAACACCGCGGCGTGCGAAATCTGCTGCTGCCACCGGAACACGTGTTCTCCCGGCGCGCCGACCTTTTCACGCTGACCGCACTCGGCCGGATCGAGGCGACCCAGAACTGGCATCGCCTCGCCAGGGAGTGGATGCACCACGAAGCCCCGACCACCGACATCGGTCGCGAGATCGAGGCGTGGCGGCGCGCCGCGATCAGATCCGAGCGGTGACGAAATCGGCGGCGGCGTCGGCATGGCGGGCATAGCGCGTGTGGACGTTCCAATCGGTGCCGTCGGGGTCGCACACGGGGTCGTTGTCGTTGCACACATCGTAGGTGCGTTCGGCATAGGTGCCCGTGACCTCCTTGCCGATGCCGCGAATCGGGTTGCCGAACAACAAGATCGCGGCAATACGGGACTCGAGCTGGTCCGGCAGGGTCGCCACGATCGGGCCGCCCACCTTGGCGCCCACGCTGCTGATGCCGATCGAGTTGTCCACCACGTTCGCGCCCTGCGAGTACCCGACCAGCACGAAACGCTGGTTCGGGCAGGCCGCGGCCTGATTCGTCACGTGGTCGACCAGATCCTGGTTGCCCTTCTGCACCGAGGCAGGCTGAACGAGGCTCGCCGGATACTCGACCCGGTAGGCGTCGACGGTGCCGGGCAGCGCGTCGTTGATCGCGGCGTACACCGGATTGCCGACCACCGTGCCGAGATGGAACTTGCTCCAGATCCCGCCGGGTTCGTTGGTGCCGCGCGCCGAAACCACGTGCACGTCGGCGCAGTTCGGTGCCGCAGTCGCCGTGCCGGTGGTGAGCGCCGCCACCGCGCCGGTCGCGACGCCGACGGCGGCCACGAGAGCCGAAACGCGGTGAGGTCGATGAATTGTCATGGGCGAAGGGTAGATATCGCACACCGGTTTTCGATGCTCGGTGGTTCGGTATTGAGTCGGCTCATCAGGGTTGCGCGCGGACGTGCGTTTCCCGCACAACAGATAGCGGAGTGCGAGTCGAATTCGCGGCGTGGACCTAGGTTGAGCCGATGCTCTCAGCTCGGCTCGGCGTTCGCACCCGCATTCTGGCGATCGCTCTCGTTCCCAGTCTCACCCTGCTCTTCCTCGGAATGTTGACCGCGGGAAATCTGGTCCGTGACAGTTACCGGATCCGGAACTGGATCGATGATCTGGAGCGAATACGTCCGGCCGCCACGGAGGCATTGGCGGCCACCCAGGCCGAGCGGTTGCTCACCCTGCGGCTGCTCACCGGAAACGAGGCGATCGCCGGGCTCGCCGCGGCGCGGGTGCGCGTCGACCGGGCTTTCGAGCTGCTCGTCGAAGCCGACGCCACGCGCCACGAGCGGGCGGCCGATCTGCCCGCCCAGCGGGCGAAGTTCGGGGAGGCCATCACCACGCTGCGGGCCGGTGTCGACGCTCGCAAGATCTCGGTCGCCGACGCCTACACGTTCTTCAACGCGCCGTACGCGATGTTCGGCGACGGATTCCGCCGGGCACAGCTTTCCGCACCGGACCCGATTCTCGCGACCAGAGTGTCCGAGGCTGTTCGGCTGTTGAGCGCCACCGAGGCGATGTCGCGCAGCAATGCTGTTGCGCTGGCTCTGGTCAGTTCGCAGGGCAGCGCGTTTCCGCTCGACGAATTCACCACGCAGGTCGGTTTCTATCACGCCGAGATCAGAAATCTCGCGGGCGAAGTCGGTTCGCCGCAGAAGCAGGTGCTGCGCGATCTGATGGACAGCGATTCCTGGCGGCGACTCTCGGCGATGGAAGCGGCGGTCAATCAGCGTTTCGCGTCGCGTGCTCTGTCGGTCGATGCCGAAATGCCGATGGGGATTCTCGAATGGCAGCAGGTTGCCGACAACGTTGTCGGTGGTCTCTTCGCCGCGTACGCCGGTCAACACGACTACGCCGGCGTCAGCGCCGCCGAGGTCGCCCAACGCGCCGAGCGGTCGGGCCTGGTGACCGGGGGGATCGTCCTGATCGGCAGTGTGGTGGCGTTGTTGATCGCCGTGGTGCTGGCCGACCGGATCATTCGGCGGCTGCGGCGCTTACGCGCGGCGACCCTCGTCATCGCCGAGGAGCGGCTGCCGAGCGCGATACGCCTGGCGAAAGCGCATGCCGAGGTCGAGGAGGCGGCGCCGACACTGGACTTCGGGCGCGACGAAATAGGCGAGGTGGCACAGGCTTTCGAGCATGCCGCGGCGGTCGCGCTGACCGCCGCGGTCGACGAAGCCCGGCTGCGCGACAGCGTGGAAACGGTGTTCGTCAATATCGCCCACCGCAGCCAGGTCCTCGCCCACCGTCAGCTCGAGATTCTCGACGATGCCGAACGCGGCCAGCAGGACCCCGAATTGCTCGATGTCTTCTTCCGCCTCGACCATCTGGCCACGCGTGAGCGACGCAACGCCGAGAATCTGCTGATCCTGGGTGGCAGCAGGCCGGGAAGGCAATGGCGCCAACCGATTCCGATGGTCGACGTCGTGCGCAGCGCGGTGGGCGAGACCACCGAGTACACCAGGGTCCGCCTCGCCGGGCTGCCCGATATCGCGGTGATCGGTGCGGTGGTGGCCGACCTGGTCCACCTGATCGCCGAACTGGTGGACAACGCCACCGCGTTCTCGCCGCCGGAAGCGAAAGTCGAGATCAGCGGTGGGATCGTCGGCAAGGGCACGGTGGTCGAAGTCTGCGATCAGGGTATCGGGCTGACCGCCGCCGAGTTCGACAGCTACAACGAAATGCTCGCCACCCCGACCGGATCGGGGCTGAGCGCGTTGGCGCGGGACTCGCGAATGGGTTTGTTCGTGGTCGCGCGGCTGGCGAGCGTACACGGCATCTCGGTCCGGTTGAACGAGTCCGACTACGGCGGCGTTCGTGCCATCGTCCTCATTCCCTCCGCGCTGCTCGCGGACGTCGAACCGGCGGCGACGGTGAGCGGGACGCGGAATCCCGCATAGATACGCAGTTCTACCGATGTCCCCACCGCGGGGCACGCGGCACGCTGGGTCGCGGTTCCAAGCGCGTGAGGAGCGGCCAATGACCGATAGACGACAGTCCGGTATCGCCCTGCTGAGCAGGCCGGAGACGATGTGCGTGGTGCGGGAATCCGAGCTCGACCGGGTGGTGCGGCTGGCCGGCACCGCCGATCACGGTCCGGGCACCTTACGCAGACACGAGGTCGCGCCGATAGCGGGTCTGTGTCTGGAACTGGTCGTCGCGCTGCGCACCGAGGAGACCGCGGACGGGGCGATCGGGCAGCTCGAACATCGCGCAGTGGAGTGGGCACGGGACGGCATCTCGGTCGACACCGTCCTCGACACCGTCCACCGGTGTGTGCGGGTCATCCTGGAACCGATCGGTGATATCCGACCGGCGCAGATCGTCGATCTGCTCGGCCGGGTTTCCACCGCGATCGCGGGCGCCTATCTGCGCTACGCACTCGAGTTGTCCGGACACGGCGGCCACGCCAGGGATAATCTCGCCGAACAGTTGATCGTGGGCAGCCGCTCCCGGATCGTCGCCCGTGATTGCGGGGTGGTGCTGGCCGCCGAGTACTGGGTGCTCGCGGTCGACATCGGCGCGGAGCCGATCGACGACGGGCTCGACGAGCGGGTGCGGTCCCGGCGAGCGGTCACCCGGCTGCGCCTCGAGCTCGATCGGGCGTGCGACGGCGACGCGCTCGCGGCGCTGTCCGCGCAGGGCGGCACCGTGCTGATACCGACCGACGACCGGCCCGAAGCCCACATCGACACCGTGGCGGCCGCGCTGTCGCGTGCCTCGGGCCGTCAGCTCACCGTGACGGTGGTGCGCGCGGCGCTCGACGATATTCCCGGCGCGGCCGAATGCGCGCACGAACTGCTTGAGATCGTGCGACGGCTCGGGCGGGTGGGTGGTGTGCACCGATTCAGCGATTTCGCACTCGAATATCAGCTCAGCCGCCCGGGCCCGGCCCGCGAATATCTGCGGACCCTGCTCGAACCGCTCTCGGTTCATCCCGAATTGCTCGACACCCTGCGCTGCCATGTCGCCAATGATCTGAACCGTCGTAAAACCGCGCGAATGCTGCACCTGCACACCAATACCGTGGATTACCGAATTCGGCGTATCGCGGCCCTGACCGGCTTGGACGCCAAGCGGTGCCCCGACCTGTGGTATCTGCGCTCCGCGCTGGTCGTCGCGGGCATGTCGATCGAAGGACAACCGAAATGAGCGGTAACGTCCGGCTCCTCCCGTGCCTCGCGGTCGCCGCCGTCTCGCTGGCGGGCGTGCTCGCCGCGGCGCCCGCGACGGCGAACCCCTCGGCCTCGGTGGTCCTGCGCAACGGGCCGCTCGCCCCTGGCAGCAGCGGTTCCGACGTGCCCGCCTCGGCCGCGGTGACGATCGACAAATGGGCCGACCACACCGTGTACCGGCCCACCGAGCTCAGCACGACCCGCCACCCGGTGGTGATCTGGGGCAACGGCACCGGAGTGGGTCCGGGCTACTACGAGCAATGGCTGCTCGAACACTGGGCGGCGGCGGGCTTCGTCGTTGTCGCCGCGAACACGACAATGGCGAATTCGGGCGCGGAGATGCTCGCGGGCGGCCGCGAACTCCTGCGGCGAAACGATCAATCCGACAGCGTCTACTACGGGAAGATCGCGACCGACGCAGTCGCGGCCGCCGGACATTCCCAGGGTGGCGCGGGCGCGATCAACGCCGGTGCCGACGACATGGTTCGCACGGTGCTGGCGCTGCAGCCCGGCCCGCTCGCGGTCCCCGGCGACATTCTCGGGCCCACCTTGTTCCTCGCCGGTGCCGCGGATCGGATCGTCGACGCCGACCGCATCGTCAAGCCCCTGTTCGACAAGGCAGACCAGGTGCCCGCGATCTTCGCCGAACTGGGCGGTGCGGGTCACCTCGAAGGTCGGAAGTACGTCGACGTGATGACCGACTGGCTGAGATATCAACTGCTCGACGACGCGGCGGCGCGCGCCCGCTTCGTCGGAGCGACCTGCGGGCTGTGCACCGACGCGGCGTGGACCAGGGTCGAACACAACGAGAAGGCGGCCGCACTGGGCTGATCGCCACTTCGGTCACCGCTTCGTTGGTGCGCAGTACTATCGCCTGTGACCCAGCACACCCGTGAGCCGGACGGGGCGCAGCTCTCGCCTCGACCGGCCGGACCCGAAGCGATAGATGGTGCGAAACACGCTCGACCCAGCGGCGACCAGCTACCTCGGCCGTGACGCCGAGATCGATACCGTGCGCGGGCTGCTCGATACGAACTGTCTGGTCTCGGTGACGGGTGCGGGCGGGCTCGGCAAGACGCGGCTGGCCCGGCGCGTGGCCGGGGAACGGGTCGCCGACTACGGCAGCGGTGTCTTCTTCGTAGAACTGGCCGGGCTCCGACAGCACGACGAGGTCGCCGCCGCGGTGGCCGACGAACTCGGGCTGCGTGTCGGTGACAGGGCGGCGACCGTCGAACGCGTCCTGGACCATCTCGCGCGCACAGCGCCCCTGCTCGTTCTCGACAACTGCGAACACCTCATCGACGGTTGCGCCGACCTGGTCGCGCGGATCCTCGCGCACTGTCCCGGCGTGACCGTGCTCGCCACCAGCAGGCAGACGCTCAGCATCGCCGGTGAGCAGGTGTTCCGCATGCCGGCGTTGGCCGTCCCCGCGCCGGGCGACGACGATCCCGCGCGCATCGCCGAATATCCGTCGGTCCGGTTGCTGCTGGACCGGGCCCGCGCGGTCCGGCCCGACTTCCGGATCACCGCGGCGAACTCGGCCGATGTGGCCCGGCTGTGCCGGCTGCTCGACGGGATTCCCCTTGCCATCGAGTTGGCGGCGGCTCGGCTGCGCTCGCTCTCGCCCGGCCAGGTGCTGTCGCGCTGGCCCGGCGGGCTCGCGCTGGCTACGGCCTGGTCGCACGGTCTGCCCGATCGGCACCAGACCTTGCGCGCGGCCGTCGACTGGAGCTACCACCTGTGTGACGACGACGAACGCCGGGTGTGGGCGTGCCTGTCGGTGTTCCAGGACTGGTTCGAGCTCGAAGCCGCCGAATATGTCTGCGCGGGTACGGATTTCGGGGTACCTGTGATGGAGATCGTCGACTCGCTGGTGGACAAGTCGATCCTGGAGAGCCGTGGCGACGAGGTCGTGCACTTCCGGCTGCTGCAGGCCGTGCGCGAATTCGGTGCCGAGCAACTCGCCGCCACCCAGCTCTCGGACACCGTTGCCCGGCGGCACCGGGACTGGTTCCGCGAACTGCTCCTGCTGGCCGATCGGGAGTTTCTCGGCCCGCGCCAGTACGAACTGGTCCGGCGCCTGCAGTTGGCGCACCGCGATCTGCGCAGGGCGATGGAATGGTCACTGTCGACCGTCGGTGAGCCCGCCGCCGCACTGGAGATGGCCTCGTGCGTCGAGGAATTCTGGACGATGATCGGGGCCAACCACGAGGTGCGCACCTGGCTGGAGCGGGCGCTGAGCCTGGTGCCGGATTCCCCGCACGTGCCGCGCGGGTGGACGACCCTGGCGATGCACTCGCTGTGGCTGACCGATCGCGAGCGTGGCTACCGTGAACTCGACGAGGCCGAAACCGCTGCCGGTACAGACCCGCTCGCGGTAGCGCGGATGCTTGTCGTGCGTTCGGCCGCGGCGAAGGTCGAGCTCGACAATGTCGCGGCGGCACGGCTGTCCGGTGCGGCGCTGCGCATGCTGCCCGCCGACAGCGGACTCCGTGAGACGGTGCTCGCCCGCAACACGCTCGCCTTGGCGACCGCGGCGTCGGATCCTGAGCATCGGCTGCCGGAGCTGCGCGAACTGGTGAAAGCGTGTGCGGCACAGGGTGATTACTACTACCAGGCGATGACGTTGTTCACGATCAGCCTGATCGAGGTGCTGTCCGGGCATTCCGACGCCGCCGAAGACGCCGCCCGCACCGCGCTGACGCTCACCCGCCGTTGGGGCAACACCTTCGGCGACGCCTACCACATCGAAACGCTGGCCTGGGTCGCGTCCGCGCGCAACCAGCACCACCGTGCGGCAACACTGTTCGGCGTGGCGGCGGCCGCGTGGAAACGTCTCGGCACCGACCCGCGGATCATTCTGGTCTACCCCCACACCCTGTTCCGCGATGCGACGACAGCGGCGATGGGCGCGGCGGAGTTCGCGACCGCGTTCGACATCGGGCACGCGATGGCGCTGGACGAGGCGGTCGCGCTCGCGCTCGAACCACAGTGTTCGCCCTGCCCCGACAATTCGCCGAACATCGCGCCGCTGACCCGGCGCGAGTACGAGGTGGCGGAACTGGTGGCGAGCGGCCTGACGAACAAGGAGATCGCCGCCCGGCTGGTGATCGCGCCGCGGACCGCCGATACCCACGTCGGCAACATCTTGACCAAGCTCGATTCGGCCAATCGCGCACAGATCGCGACCTGGGTCGCGACCAGAGGAAATCCCGCGACGAGCAACTGATTCGCGTGGATCATGGTCGGGCACAGCGAAATACGTGAACTCATGTGATCGGTATGTGACGCATCGAATTGCAGTGGAATATTGGCAAACTGCCGAAATGAAGCGCTGAATAATATTTCCTGTGCGCCACCATGGGGCCCCGAACAGTGGGTTGGTGAGGTGTACACACCTGACCGGAAGTGATTTCCGTGCCGGTTTTTCGGGCTTATCTTCGGTGCGGCTTACGAGCTGATTCTTTTTCGCTTTCGGAAAGGCAGACCTTGCATGACCATAACTCGTGGCCGCACACGCACTGTGCGTGCGGCAATACTGATCGGCGCCAGTATTATGGCTGTCGCCCTCTCCGGGACGGGGGCGGCGGCCGACCCACAGACCGAGCCCACTGAACAGGCACTGGCAGAGATCATCTACCAGGGCCGCGATGTGGCGTGGGGCACCGACGGCGGGCTGGGCGGCACGGGTTCTGCCTGCACCTCCGGAAGTGGCGCGGGCTCGGGCAACGGCTCCGGCGACTGCCTCGACGGTTCGGGTTCCAGCTCGGGTTCTTCGGGCGGTTACTCGTCCGATCCCGGCGCCATCGGACCCGCGTCGACGGCGTTCCTGCCCGCGTTCGGCTACGGCCTGCTCAACCCCGACGCGGGTGCCCCCGGCACCAACGACTGGGGCTGCAAGCCGACCGAGCAGCACCCGCGTCCCGTGGTGCTGTTGCACGGTACCTGGATGAACGCCTACAACGGCTACGCCTACATGGGTCAGCCGATCAAGGACGCCGGCTACTGCACCTTCACGTTCAACTACGGCCGTTCCAGCATGGTCGAAGGCGGCGGTCTCGGTGCGTTCCTGCCCGGTGTGATGGGTACCGGCTACATCCAGGATTCGGCCAAGCAGACCGCGGCGTTCGTCGACCGTGTTCTCGAGGCGACCGGTTCCGACGAGGTCGACATCATCGCCCACTCGCAGGGTGGCTCGATGGCGAACTGGTACACCAAGTTCGAGGGCGGCGCGGCCAAGGTCAACAAGCTGATCACCTACGGCGCCACCCACCACGGCACGACCCTCGACGGCATCGGTTCGCTGGGTCGCATGGTCAACAACCTGGGCATCGATGTGCTCGGTCCGGTCGAGATCTTCGTCGGGCACGCCGGTATCCAGCAGACCGTCGGTTCGTCTTTCGTCAAGCAGCTCAATGCCAACGGTGACACCGTTCCCGGTATCGACTACACCATCGTCGGCACGCGCTACGACGAAGTGACCAACCCGTACGAGCTGACCTTCCTCGACCAGGGCCCCGGCTCGACGGTCAACAACATCCTGCTGCAGCAGGGTTGTGAGCAGGACATCTCGGATCACCTCACGATGATGTACTCGCCGCGCGCGCTCTCGATCGCGCTGCGGGCACTGGATCCGATCCAGAACCCGAACCTCGAGTGCACGTTCAACCCGTGGCTGATCGGAGGTGGTGGTTCCCTGTAACGCCAGGCGACAAATAATCGGGTGCATCGCGGCACGGCTTGGCCGCGATGCACCCGATTTTCGTGTGTCTACCCGACGAGCAGGGCGGCGGCGCGTTCCCAGTAGGTGTGCATGTCCTGCTCCCAGTAGCCCCAGGAATGCGTGCCCGCCGGACGGAAGTCGAAGGTCGCCGGGATATTCAGTGCGGCGAGTCGTTCGCGCAACAACGCGGTGCACACCACGGTGATCCCGTCGAGAACGCCGCCGATGACCATCTGATCGATCAACTTCATCGGGCTGTTCTTGATGCCCGGCCCGCTCAGGGTGTCCAGCGGACCGGGCAGGCCGTTTCCGGTGCTCACGTAGACCTGCACACCGCGCAGCTTCTCGGCATTGAGTGCCGCGTCGTTGGCGGCCCAGGCCGGATCGGTGGGTGGGCCCCACATGTTCAACGGGTTGCCGCGCCGCGCGGTGACGATCGAGGCCACCATCGCCTGACCTGCCGGGTTGCTGGTCTGGATGCAGCCGCTGAACGAGCCGACCATCTGAAACCGTTCTGGCGCTTCCTGTGCCATGCGAAATACTGCGGAGCTGGCCATCGACAAACCGGCAACCGCATCGCGGCCGGTGCCGTGGAAGGCCGAATCGATGATCGGCGGCAGTTCGGTGGTGAGGAAGGTCAGCCAGCGGTTGCGTCCGGTGCCGGGATCGTCGACCTGCCAGTCGGTGTAGAAGGTGCCGGCACCGCCGATCGGCATGACGATGTTCGCCTGCTTCGCGGCGAAGAATTCGACGGCGTCGGTCTTGGTGAACCAGTTGCTGCCTTCGCGCCAGTCTGGGGTATCGGTTCCGCCGTCGACCCCGTTGATCAGATACAGCGAGCCCGTGGCCCTCTCGGGATCCGCGGCGGGAATGACTGCGACGGTGACCGGGCGGTTCATCGCCGCCGAATGCACGGTCAGGTCGATCACCCTGCCCGGACCGTTCGCCGCCGCCGCGACCGCGAACGAGCCGTTCGGCGCCGGGAGTGCCGCCGCCATCGCGCGGGCGGCGACCAGATCAGGGGCCGCCTGCGCCGTCGCGACGACGGGCACGCCGGTGGCGGCCAGCGTCACCGCGAGCGCCAGCCGCCGCACCATCGAATTCACCACTGTTTTGTCTCCGTTCACTGCTGTGTTGTCGCTATCGGCCATGGCGGCTCGTTCCGTCGACGAGCCGCAGTTCCAGGGCATCGGGCCACAGGGCCGACCACGGTTCGCTCGGGCCCTCGCACAGCCACACCGCGACACCGCGGTTCACGCCGGGAAAGCCGAGCGGTTCATCGATGTCGGTGAGCAGGGTCGTCTGTGTGAAGCGGGTGCGCAGCGCGGTGCCGGGATCGTCGACCCCGATGTAGAGCACGGTGGTCGCGCTGTCGGGTGGTGTGCCGAAGTAGCCGTAGCCGCGGTTGGGGCTGAACACCGCGGGCAGCTCGGTGTCGCGCGCGAATTGGTCGAGAGCCGCTGCCTGCCAATAGTTCTGGGTGACGATCACCAGACCTTCGCGCTGCTGCGGCGGGATCCGGTGGTAGGTGTCGGCCACGGAGTTGACCAGGCTGTCCCAGCCGCTCGGTCCGAAAAGCACACTGCGCGAATGGATCTGCGAGTAGTCGTCGGTGGACTGCCGCAAATCCGACTCCGGCAGCGGCAGCACAACAACGAGGCCGACACAGATCGCGGTCGTGAGTGCGCCGAAACCACCGCCGATGATCGCGCTACGTCGGCTGAACCCCCGGTCCGCCAGATATACCGCGCCCGCAGCGAACAGGCCCGGGAACGCACCGGCGACGAAGTACGGACGCAAACCGAAGAGCACGACCGCGCCCAACCCGAGCGCGATCATCGGAATCAGGAAGTAATACGGACGGAACCGTTCGGCACGCAGGCCCGCCCACATGCCGACGATCAACAGCAGACCGCCCGCCCCGGTGACCTGAATCATCGTCCACGGCACCGAAAGCAGCCCGGCGGTGGCGAGCTGTTCGTCGCGCACGATCGCGCCCATGGCCAGCTGCGGCCAGCCGTTGGTGTGCTGCCACCACAGAATCGGAATCGCCGACCCGGCAAGCAATCCCGAGCCAACCCACCACGCGGGCCTGCGCAGCATTTCTCGCGGCCCGAACACCGCGAAACCGACAGCGAGTACCGCCCAGATGATCGGGATCAGCCATTTGACCTGAAAGTCCACGGCGGCAACGAAACCGGCGGCAACCAGCAGGTAGTCCGCGCGGGTGCGCACCCAACGGATCAGCAGCCACGCGATCACCGCCGTCAAGGTGATGTCGACGGCGAAGGTACTCAGCATCGCCGACTGCATCACCGCCATCGGCGTGGTCGCGTAGGCGATCGCGGCGACGGTCTGGGGGAGCCGACCGCCGCCGAACTCCCTGGCCATCACCGCGCTGAGCACGATCGCCAGCACGGTGAACACCAGCGCGGGCACGCGCAGCGCGACAGTGGAACCGGGCGCGAGGTAGTCCGACAGTGCCGCCAGCAGCGGAACCAACGGCCCCTGATCGGCATAGCTCACCGAGGGATGTCGTCCTGCCGCAAGGAAATACAGTTCGTCACCGCCGATGAGGTAGCGGTCGATCCTGGCCAGGAACAGGGTCGTCGCCAGGGCCGCGACAATCGACACCTCGCGCCACGCGAAGGCGGGCAGTGAGGTGGTGGGGGCGGCGGGCACGTCGACGGTGCCGCTGCGGACATTCATGGGGGTACTCCGCGGATTCAGTCCCGGTCGCCGCGGACTGGCGTCGGAGCAGCTCCGGAAGGTGTCGAGTGGGCGAGGGTTTCGGGTTCGGGCTGCAGGCGTTTCAACCACCCGGGCGCCCACCAGCAGGCGTCTCCGAGCAGCCGCATGGACGCGGGCACCAGCAGCATGCGCAGGATGGTGGCGTCGATGAACAACGCGGTGACCATGCCGAAGGCGATGTACTGCATCATCAGCAGATCCGAGAGCGCGAACGCGCCGGTGACCACCAGCAGGATCAGTGCGGCCGCGGTGATGATGCGGCCCGTACGGGCGATTCCGGTCTGTACGGCCTCGGTGGTGGAAGCGCCCGCGGCCCTGGCTTCGACGATGCGTGACAGCAGGAAGACCTCGTAGTCGGTCGAGAGCCCGTAGACCACCGACACGATCACCACCAGGACCAGCGACATGATCGGTTGCGGGGTGAAGCCGAACAGTTCCGCGCCGTGCCCGTCGATGAAGACCCAGGTGAGCACGCCCAGTGTGGCGCCGAGTCCGAGCAGGTTCAGCGCGGCCGCCTTGAGCGGCAGCACCAGCGAACCGAACGTGAGCGCCATCAGCAGCGTGCTGGCGAGGAAGACGAACAGGATCATCAGCGGCATCCGCTCGACCAGCGCGTCGATGCTGTCCTTCTCCACCGCGGGCATACCGCCGACCATCAGCGTCGTTCCGGACGGCAACGGCATCGAACGCAGATAGTCGATGGTCGCCTCGGCGTTGTCGGAGCTGTCGAGCACGGTGTGGGTGGTGAGCACCTGCGGTTGGAACGGCGACTGCATCGGTTCGGCAAACGGCGCGGCCAGGCCGGGGGCCTGATTGGCATCGGCGCGGACGGTGTCGGCGGTCTTGGGGTCGAACGTGACGATGACCAGGTCGATCGGGTCGATCTGGCGGAGCGGGAACAGTTCGTCGAAATGCTGTTGGGCCAGCCGCGTCGGGTGATCCGGCGGGAGGAAACGCTCATTGATGGAGCCGAAGGCGAGGTGCTGGATCGGGACGATGAGCAGCAGCAGGCCGAGACAGATCGGAATCGCCACCATCAGTGGACGTTTCATGACTCCGGCGGCGAACCGGCCCCACGCGTTGTCGGCGACACGGTCTTTCGCGACCGGTTTGCGGAACCAGTCGACACCGAGCCAGTCGACCCGCCTGCCCAGCACGGCCAGCATCGCGGGCAGCAGGGTGATCGAGGTGAACGCGGCCAGCGAAATGGTGATGATGGCGCCGTAGGCGAACGAGCGTAGGAAGCCCTGCGGGAACACCAGAATGCCAGCCGCCGCGACCACGACGATCAGGGCCGAGAACAGCACCGTGCGTCCCGCCGTGGTCACCGACCGCCGGACCGCGTCGTCGACAGAGCGGCCGTCGGCGAGCTCCTCGCGGAACCGGCTGAGCACGAACAACCCGTAGTCGATCGCCAGCCCCAGCCCGATCATCGAAACAACGGGGGAGACAAAGGAGTTCACCTCGGTGACGGCGGTGAGGCAGCGCAGCAGCCCCCAGGCGCCGAGCATGGTGAGCCCGCCGACGATCAGCGGCAGCGCCGCGGCCACGACGCCACCGAACAGGAAGAACAACAGCACCGCGACCGCGGGGATCGCGAACAGTTCCACGCGCCGCTGGTCCTGAACCATGGTGTCGTTCAACGCGGCCGCGACCGGTTGCCCGCCGGCGAGCTCCACGTCGACCCCGGGAATCACGAACTCCTCGGCGATCTTTCGATAGTTGCGGCCCTGTTCGGTCGGATCGAGGCCGCTGATCGCGACCGAGGCGAACGCGTAATCCCGTTCGGGCGAACCGAACACATCGGGCAGCGCCACCCCGGTATCGGTCGGCCAGTACGCGCCGTTGACCCGGTCGATCTGGTCGGGGAACCGCTGCGGCAGCGCGTTCAGGCCCGCCACGACCTTGTCGGCGAACGCCGGATCGTCGATCGTGGTGCCCTCGGGCGCACGGACCAGCAGGATCACGTCACTGCTGTGATCGCGACCGAACGCGTTGTCGCGCACGTGTGCCGCGCGTACCGATTCCGACGACGGATCGTCGAACCCCTTGGAACTCAGGTCTGCGCCGAGGCCCAGCCCATAGCTGCCCAGTGCCAGCAATCCGGCCACCATCACCACGATCACCAGATAGCGCCGCCGCACGACGGTGTCTGCCCACTGTGTCAACTCGGCGAACACATTCGCCTCCCAACTGCTCGCGATGGGGACGAACTTGTCAGGAGTCGATGGTCTTTTCGGTCGCTACCGCGCAATGTTGCGGTCGGTCACAACGATTCTCGAAAACTTGTTGTGATCGGTGACCCGGCCGTCTGGGTCCGATCACAGCGATATTCACGATCTGCCGTCCGAAATTCCAGAGGTCGGTAATCACCACGATCGCCACGGTGACGAGTTCTACGTTGGCACCAACGGTCAAATGTGTACTGGCCGGTCGAGCCGAAGGATAATTGCGTGTCGGATATTGCCATTGTCGGAATCGGATGTCGGTTCGCGGGCGGAATCGATTCCCCGGAATCGTTCTGGGACTTTATCGTCGACAAACGCGACGGCGTAGTGGAGATGCCCGCCGATCGCTGGGACTGGCGGCGCTACTACGACCCCGAGCCGCGCACGCCGGGTCGTAGCTACACCAAACACGGCGCCTTCATGACCACCGATCCATGGGAGTTCGACCCCGACTTCTTCGGGATATCGCCCCGCGAGGCCACGGTGCTCGACCCACAGCAGCGACTGATGCTGGAGGTGACGTGGGAGGCCCTCGACGACGCCGGGATCGCGGGGCGCGCGGCCGGCGCGCAGGTCGGGGTCTACGTGGGCGGCTTCGTGGTCGACCAGTCAGTGATCGGCGTCGTCGGCCCCGCGTTGTTCCACACCGACATGCACACCCCGGCCAGCGCCTCCTACACGATGCTGTCCAACCGCATCGCCTACGCGCTGAACCTGGTCGGTCCCGCCATCACCGTCGACACCGCGTGCTCGTCGTCGCTGGTCGCGCTGCACCTGGCCTGCCAGGCCCTCGAAAACGACGACTGCAAGGTCGCTCTCGCGGGCGGGGTCAATGTGATGCTGCAGCCCGAAACCTTCGTGCTCATGTGTAAAGGCGGGTTCCTCGCCACCGACGGGCGCTGCAAATCGTTCGACGCGTCCGCCGACGGCTACGGTCGCGGCGAAGGCGCGGGCATGGTGGCGCTGAAGAAGCTCGAAGACGCTGTCCGCGACGGCGATCGCGTCTACGCGGTGATCAAGGCCACCGGGTCGAACCAGGACGGGCGCACCACCGCGATCACCGTGCCGAACGTCGACTCGCAGGAGGCACTGGCCCGCACCGTGTGCGAACGCTCGGGTATCCCGGCTGACGAGATCACCTACCTCGAGGCGCACGGCACCGGCACCTTGGTCGGCGATCCGGTCGAATTGCGTGCTCTCGGCCGGGTTTTCGGGTCACCGTCGGGCCGCACCGGGACCATCGGTGTCGGCTCGGTGAAGGCGACGATCGGCCACACCGAAGCCGCCGCTGGCGTGGCCAGCGTGATCAAAGCCGCACTGGCACTGCAGCATCGCACTCTGCCGCCGCAGGGCTGGCTGAACAACCCGAACCCCGACATCCCGTTCGAGGAACTGGGCCTGCACGTACAGACCGAGGCGCAGCCGATGCCCGCCGACGCCCCGCCGATGTCGGTGGCGGTCAACGGTTTCGGCTACGGCGGCACCAATGCCCACGCGATCCTGCAGGAATACAGCGCACCCGTTGCGCCGCCTGAACCGGCCCGCCACCTCGGCATCCTGCCCATCTCGGCCCGCAGTACCGGTGCCGCCCGCGCGTTGGCAGGCCGGTTCGCCGACCTGATCACCGCGGGCGCCGACCCGGATCGGCTGGCCGAAGCGGCGTGGACCCGGATGGCGCACCACCCCTTCCGCACCGGCGTACTCCTCGACGGCTCCACCGAAGAACTGGTCCGTGAGCTGCACGAATACGCGTCGGGAACCGGCCGCGACGCGGGCCGCACAGTCTCCTCGGGTGCCGCCGAACCGGTGTTCGTGTTCTCAGGGATGGGGCCACAGCACTGGAAGATGGCGCGCGGGCTGCTCGCGGCCGGAGGCGTCTTCGCCGAAACGGCCGAGGAGATCGACGCGGAATTCCGCGCGATCGCCGGTTGGTCGATCATCGAGGAACTGAGCAAGCCCGAGGACGAATCCCGGGTCACGAGCACCGAGGTCGCCCAACCGGCGAACTTCCTCGTCCAGGTGGGCCTGGTTCGTGAGCTCGCCGAGTACGGCATTCACCCCGCCGCTATCGTCGGGCACAGCGTGGGTGAGGTGTCGGCCGCGTACGTGAGCGGCATGCTGTCACTGCAAGAGGCCGTGCGCGTGGCTTACCACCGGGCGCGACTGCAGGCCACGACTGCCGGAACCGGCGGGATGCTCGCGGTCGGTATGACCACCGAACAGGCCGACGCGCTCATCGCCGATGACTCGCGCGTCGACATCGCGGCGATCAACAGCCCCACCTCCCTGACCCTGTCCGGCGACGTCGACCGGCTCGACGAGATCGCCGAAAAGCTCACCGAAGACGGCATATTCGCGCGTCGCCTCCGTGTCGAGGTGCCCTACCACAGCCGTCTGATGGACCCCATCCACGACGAACTGCACACGGTGCTGGCCGAGCTGGCGCCGCAGCCGCCGAAGGTGCCGCTGTACTCCTCGGTGACGGGCGAGCTCGTCACCGAAGGCGACTGGAACGCCGAGTACTGGTGGTCCAATGTCCGTCAGCCGGTGCGGTTCTTCGCCGCGGTGGGCAGCTTGATCGCCGCGGGCAACCGGATCTTCCTCGAGGTCGGCCCGCACCCGGTGCTGTCGGGCAATATCCGCGAAGCCCTGGTCGACGCGGACGTCAACGGCACCACCGTGCCCACCCTCGACCGCGAACAGTCCGATTCGCACAGCCTCCGGCGCACCCTCATCGGCCTGCACGCCGCCGGTGTCCTCGACCGTGAACTGCTGTTCCCGTCGGCGCGCGCCGCCACCGCGCACGTGCCGCTGCCGCGTTACCCCTGGCAGCGCACCCGCCTGCACTCGGCGCTGCCGCTGTTCGAACAGGCCCGCCTCGGCACCCCCGACGGCCACGCGATGCTCGGCGACCCGGATGTGGAGGGCCGCCCCGAGTGGCTGCTGCAAGTGGGCACCGAACTGCTGCCGTGGCTGGCCGACCACGTCGTCAACGGCGTCAAGATCATGCCGGGCGCGGCGTACCTGGATGCTGCTCTGAGTGCCACCGCGTCGCGGATCGGTAGCAAACAGGTTGCGCTGGAAGGAGTTCGGTTCGTCGCACCGCTGATCATGGGTGCCCCCGATGTTCCGCTGGTCGCGATGAGCGTCGAGGAAACCAGCGGCCGCTTCATGATCAGGTCGCGCAGTGCGACCGGCACGGCGTGGACGGTGCACTCCACGGGGCGCACGTTGACCGGCAGCCACGAACAGACCGAGGTCGAGGTGCCGACCATCGAGATCGGCGTCGACGTCGACCCGGCGATGTTCTACGCGGGTCTCGCTTCGGCAGGCCTGCAGTACGGTCCGACGTTCCGGCGGGTGACCTCGGTGCGGGTCGGCCGCGATGTCGTGGTGGCCACCGTCGACGGCGGTATCGCCGAAGGCTCACGGCACCTGGCCCATCCGGCCGTCGTCGACGCCGCGATGCAGTGCGCGGCAATGCTGTTCGCCGATGAACGGATCAACGAGGGTGTCATGGTGCCCGTCGGGGTGAACGCGGTGCGCCTGCTCGCCGAACTCCCCGCGGAGATCACCGTCATCGCCCGTCGCGACCCCGCCGCCCGCCTGCGTGCCGACGTCGACCTGCTCGACGCAGATCGAAAGCTGGTAGCGCGGTTGACCGGACTGCAGATCGGCGCGCTCAAGCCCGGCGACAGCCCACTGCACCGGATGGCCGATTTCTACTACACCGAAACGATGCAACAGCTCGACGCCCTCGACCCCGCGGCACTCGCCGAGGCCGGGACGGTATCCACGGTGATCGTCGCGCTCGGCGACAGCGCACGGTCCGGTGAACTCGCCGCCGCGATTCCAGGTTCGCGCATGTACTTCGCCGACCCGTCCGGTGACCGCCTGGAAACCGATCTGGTCGCGAACCTGGTGGCAGCCAAAGACGAAGGGGCACAACGCCTGCACGTCTGCGTCGTGGTCGGCGCCGGGACCGATGACGTCGCCGACCTGTGGACGCTCAAGCGCATCGCGGTCGCGGTCGCGGAATACGTGACCCCGACCGTGGAAGGCGCCGCACCACAGATCCATTTCGGTGACGGCAATGTCCACGCCACTCTGATCACCGAATCCGCCTGCGCGGCACCGGACAGCGATATCGCACCCGACCCACGCCAGGCCGCCCTGGCCGGTGCCCGCCGGGTGCTGCTCAACGAGCAGACCCCGCTGCGCTGGCGTCTCATCGACACCGAGCCGAGCACCCCGATCGCCGACCTCGTCACCGAACTCGGTGTGCCGGGAGCGTTTTCGCTCGACAACGCCGACGAGGTACTGCTGCGCGACGGCGTCCGCTTGGCGCCGGTGGTGACCAAACCGCTGCCCGAACGCATCGAGGAACTCGAGACCTCCCACCCCCTCGCTGACCCGGAGGTCAACTTCGAGCTCGATACGCCGCGAACCCGCTTGCTCTCGCAGGTGGCCTGGCGTGAATGCCCGAGGCCCGAACCCGGCGACGGTCAGGTCGAGGTCGCGATGGCGGTGATCGGACTCAACTACAAGGACCCGCTCAAGATCATCGGACTGCTCGGCGAACGCGAACTGGCGCCGACGTACTTCGGCACCGTGCCCGGCATGGAGGGCATGGGCACCGTGGTGCGGGTGGGCTCTGGCGTCACCGATGTGTCGGTCGGCGACAAGGTCGCGGTCGCGTCCAAGGGCATGATGCGCCGGTTCGCCGTCGTCGATCGCGCGCTCGCCGTCGTCGTGCCCGCCG
Organism: Nocardia sp. NPDC058705; assembly: GCF_042749305.1. Lineage (NCBI taxonomy): Bacteria > Bacillati > Actinomycetota > Actinomycetes > Mycobacteriales > Nocardiaceae > Nocardia > Nocardia sp. NPDC058705. The sequence continues at coordinate 125,011 of NZ_JBHYRN010000011.1, forward strand.
ACACCGACCCCGGCTACTGCACCAGCACCATCGCCTTCGGCACCGCCGAATACGCCCTGCACGACCTGGCTCGCCTCGAACCGGGCGAAACCGTGCTCATCCACGGCGCCGCGGGCGGTGTCGGCACCGCGGCCATCCAGGTGGCCAAGGCGATCGGCGCCCGCATCATCGGCACCGCGAGCTCGCCCGAGCGGCGCGAACACGTCCTCGCCATGGGCGCGGACTTCGCGGTGAACTCGCGTTCGCTCAACTTCGTCGACGACGTACTCGCCCTGACCGGTGGGGTCGGCGCCGACGTGATCATCAGCAGCGCCCCCGGCGAGATCTTGCGCCAGAACTTCAACGCCGCAGCGGAATTCGGGCGCATCGTCGAGGTCGGCAAGGCCGACATCTACACCGGCGGCCTCCTCGAATTGGCCAACTTCGACAAGAACCTCGCCTACTACTCGATGGACCTCGACCGCCTGGTCGCGGTACGCCCGCAACGACTGTCGGCACTACTGCAGCGAGTATTCGAGAAGGTCACCGAAGGCGTCTACACCCCGCTGCCGTACCAGATGTTCGAAACGCACGAGGTGAGCCAGGCGTTCGAGGAGACCCTGCGGTCCTCGCGCGTCGGCCGCGTCGCGCTGCGGATGGACGACCCGGCACCGCCCGTGCGTCCCTACCTGCCGCCGCTCGACATCGACGGCGCCGCAAGCTATCTCATCACCGGCGGGTTCGGCGGATTCGGGATGGCGCTCGGTCGCTGGCTGGCCCTGCGCGGTGCGCGCAGGCTGGTGCTCGTCGGGCGCAGCGGTGCGAACACCGAGACGGCTCGTCGCCAGCTCGAGGCGTGGGAGGCGCTCGGCATCGAGGTGATCGAAGAGCACGCCGACGTCACCGATGCCGCCGCCGTCGCCGCGATCATCGAGCGCGCACACAGCGACGAACATCCGCTGCGCGGGGTGTTCCACGCCGCCGGTGCGGTGGCCGACAACCGGCTCGCCAACATGGAGTTGAGCGAACTCGACCGGGTCTACCGCCCCAAGGTCCATGGCGCACAGGTGATCCATCAGGCCGTCGCCGATGCGGGCATCACTCTGGACATGTTCGTCCTGTGCTCCTCGGGCGGCTCGATGTACGGCATCTACGGCCAGTACAACTACTGCGCGGCCAACGTCGCCGTCGAAACACTGGCACGGCGTTGGGCCGCCGCAGGCGAACGCGCACTGTGCGTCGGCTGGGGTCACCTCGCGGGCGCCTCGGGCGGCATGGCCGCCGACGAAACCGCCGAAAAGTACCTGGACCTGGTGGGCTTCGGCCCGATCGACATGGCCGATGCCACCGCCTACCTGGAACAGACCCTGCGCCTCGGCGCCACCAACGCGGCGATCATCCCCACCGACTGGGCGAAACTGACCGGCACCTTCCCCCAGCTGGTGCGCACGGGCCGCACCGCCGCCCTGGCCCGGTCCTCGGCCAAGGACACCTCCGAATTGGCAAGACTCCGTGAGGAACTCGCCGCGATGGAGGAAGCCAAGCGGGGTCCCGCGATCGCTCGCAAGATGGCCGACGAACTCGCTGTCGTCATGGGCGTCCCGGTCGAGTCGATCGACATGACCGTGCCGGTGCCCGAGCTGGGCCTTGACTCGTTGATGGCGGTCGAGCTCGGCGCACGTGTCACCAAGACACTCGGCATCGACCTGATGTCGATGCAGATGGGGCGTTCGTTCAGTCTGGAACAGGCCGGGCCGAAGGTGGCGGAATTGATCCTGGCGTCCGAACCTGTTGTTACACCACCGCTTCCGGAGGCGGCGCCGAGCGAGGTGCCCGAACAATGGACCGTGGAACAGTCGGCGGAAGTTTCGATGGCGGGATCGCACTGATGGTCGACTTCGGCTTGATCGACGAGTGGCGCCCCGCGCCCGGGCGGCTCGTGACCTGGTTCGCCTCGGCGGACTCGGTCGCGCGCGCCGCCAGGGCGCCGGCCCACCCGGCACCGCCCTCCTTACAACAGGAGCAATACCTTCGCCTGGCCGACCGGCACTCCGGCGCGGACTTCCGGTTCTCCGGCCTGTGCCTGGTGACCGCCGAGCTCCCCACCGGTGACCTCGACCGCGACGCCATCACCCGCGCGATCCACGCATTCCTGTTGCGCCACGACACCTTTCGGACCTGGTTCACCGTCGAATCCGGTGGCACGGTACGCCGCCACCTGGTGCCGGAAGCCGATGTCGAGTTCGTCCCCGTCGACTACGGCTACATCGACGACCCGGAGGCGATCTGCCGACACGTGGAGAAGACGACACCCGGGCCGTTCCAATGGGATTGCTTTACCTTCGGCACCATCGAACACGGCGACTCCACCACCGTGTACCTGGCCGTCGACCACCTGCACACCGACGGGCTCGGGCAGTACCTGTCCGCGGCCGACTTCGCCCAGCTCTATGCCGTCGAGCTGTGGAAGGATGCTGAGCCACTCGCCCCCGCGGCGAGCTATCTCGACTACTGCCGCAACGAGCGGTTCTTCAGCGACCAACAGAGCCTGTCGTCACCGGGCGTGAAGAAGTGGCTCGCGCTGTTGGGCGGCAACGACAACCGGCTCCCGGTCTTCCCCCTTGACCTGGGCAAGAAGACCGACGGCTACCACCGCAGCGCCCACCGCAGCATCGTGCTGTTCGACGACGAGGAGGCCGACCGATTCGAAGAGGTCTGCCGGGCCAACGGCGCAGATTTCGCCGGCGGTGTGTTCGCCGCGGCCGCACTGGCCGAACGCGAGCTGGTCGGTTCCGACTACTACTTCGGCATGACGCCGGTCAGCACCAGAACCTCAGCGGCCGAGAACAATTCGGTGGGCTGGTACGTGACGCTCGTTCCGGTCGCCTTCCCGATGACCGAACGCACCACGATCCCCCGCGCGCTCAGGATCGCGCAGCGGGCCTACGACAGCGGACTCCTGTTGGCGCCCACCTCGTTTCACCGTGTGCTCGACCTGCTCCCCGCTGATTCCGAGATCAAGGCCGAGCCCGGCTGGGTCACCCCGATGATCTCGTTCATCGATGCCAGGGACTTCCTCGGCAACGAACTGTTCGACAGTATGAACGCCGGGATCTTCGCCAACCGGGCCGCTTCGGAGGAAGCCCTCATCTGGATCAACCGGCTCCCGGGCCGGACGTCGCTGAGCGTCATCTTCCCCGATACGGCGATCGCACAGGAGTCGATAGGCCGCTACCTCGACACCATGAAGTCCGTATTCGGAGCCATCATCGACAGTGCCCCGGAAGAGGTAGTGACCCCATGATCCGAGAAGAGTTCCTACCGTCCATCTTTCGTGATCCCGGCATTCCCGACGGCGAGAAGTCGACCTATCGCGTCGGCATCACCGGTCAGCCGGGCGGTTTCGAGGTGTCGCACGTCGTCGTGCACGACCGGGGCGGCTACCACACGACACTCGAGGCCAGCCCCGAAGGAAAGAGCGACCGTGCGCTGGTCATGACCGTCGAGCAGCGCATCGGGCGGATCGACGGGCGGCTGCACGCGGAAAGCTATCGCGCGCTGACGCGGTCGGGGCCGACGGTGGTCTCGCGCGAGGAAGTGAATTTCGTCGACACCGTCCACCTGCAGCTCGGTGGGCTGCCCGGCCCCTTTCCGCCGAATGTGATGCCGATCGCCGGTGGGCTGACGATGTTGCGTGGCCTGGAATTCGCCGACGGGCTGATCGAATCGGTCGACGCCTGGCTCGCCGCCTCCGTGCACTGGCCGCTGCTGGTCCGGGTGGAGAAACAGGTCGTCTTCGCGGGGCAGGCCGGGGTGTTCCCGTGCTGGCAGGTGCGGCTGCGGCCCGGGTTCGAGCAGGTGAACGGGATGCTGGACAAGATGGTCGGCTCGGTTGTGCCGCCGTTCGTCGCGCTGTTCGAGGTGGCCGCACCGCATCGGATGGTGCAGTTGAGTTTCCCGACCCAGATGTCGATGTCGGCACCGCGGGCCACGATGGAGTTGGTGTCATGAGCGAAACCACTCGGGTCGCGAAGGCGCCCGAGCTCGGCGCGTGGCTGGCGTTCGGCGCCTGCCTGATCGCGGTGTTCATGCAGATGATCGACGTGACGATCGTGAACACCGCGCTGCCGAGCCTGACCGCCGACCTGGGTGCGTCGAGATCGGCTCAGCTGCTGGTGATTTCGGGGTATGCGCTCGCCTTCGCGTGCACCCTGCTCACCGCCGCCCGGATCGGGGCGATGGTCGGTCGGCGCACCATGTTCCTGGTGTCGGTGATCGCCTTCACCGCCGCCTCGGTGTGGTGCGGATCGGCCGATGGCGCAACGGAACTGGTGATCGCTCGTGTCGTTCAAGGTGCGGCCGGGGCCGGGATGGCGGCGCAGACGATCGCGATTCTCACGGCGGGTTTTCCGCGCGAACGTCACCCTTTGGTGTTCGCGCTGTACGGGGGAGTGGCCGGGTTCGCCGGAATGCTCGGACCGATCGTCGGCGGCGTGCTGCTCACCATCGATATCGGCGGCTGGGGATGGCGATCGGTCTTCCTGATCAACCTGCCGATCGGGTTGTTCGCGTTCGCGCTGGCCTGGAAATTCCTGGACCGCAGCCGCCCGGAAGGCCGCCACCAACTCGATCTGGTCGGTGCCGCACTGTCCGGTCTCGGCTTGTTCGCATTGATCGCGGGCCTGGCCCAGATCCAGCAGCACGGGTGGCGCATGGACCTCATCGCCGTGACCATCGCCGGGCTCGTGCTGACGGCGGTCTTCATCGCCCAGCAGCGCAGTCGCACGGCGCGAGGCGCCAACCCGCTCTTGCGCCTCGACCTGTTCGGCAACCACGGCTTCCGGATCGGCTCGGTGCTGGTCGGCGCCTTCTTCGGGCTGTTCACCGCGTTCGTGTTCGCCGCCTCGATCACGATGCAGGATGTGCTCGGTTACTCACCGCTGCTCACCGGCATGGTGATGACGCTGTTCGCTGTGGGCGCGGGCGCCGGTGCCATCGGGTCGCTGATTCTGGTTCCCCGGTGGGATATCTGGGCGCTGGCGGCCGGGATCGCATTGTTCGGCGGGTGTATCGGTGCGGGCGGGATCTATCTGTTCCTGGTCGACGGTGTGGCGAACGCGTGGCTCTGCGCCGGTCCGGTGTTCGCGGCCGGATTCGGGGTCGGGGTCTTCGGTGTGCAGCTGCAGCCGATGATGCTGTCCGGGTTGGATGCGGATCGGATGGCCGAGGCTTCGGGTGTGCTGCCGACAGTCGAGCAGGTGGGGAACGCGGTCGGGCTCGCGGTGTTGACCACGGTGTTCTTCAGCTCGCACAGTCTCGGGGGCAGCATCATGATGATGGGCGCGATTGCGGTCGTGGCCTTCGTTCTCGCCGGGCTGACATTGGCGATGCCGTCGCGAGAGCGTCGAGAACTGGCCGCGGACGCCGCTCGTTGACCGCCGCTCGCATGGCGGGGACAGACTTGGGCCGACGTCGGTCGAGGGAGGGATCGGACTAACGCTTCGCGCGTGTCAGAGCTGACGCCGCAAGCTGGCTGGCGCGGATTCACACGCGCCGAGTCCGCTCTGGTCATCGATCAGCGTTTCTGTCGGACCCGGCTGCCAGACTCTCACAAGTGCGATGGGCGATTGCGGAGACGGGGGATGGTGGCGCTCGGCTGTGTCCGCTCGATCCGGACGGTCGCCCTGCTGGACCGGTGCTCGAGGAGACCTCGCTCGTCGAGGCGGTGCGGTCGCGGCCCGAGGTCGAGCGGTGGGTGTGGCGGTCCACCGCGGAGATCTACCGTGCGCTGCTGGCGGCGGGTGTGCGCGTCGAGCGGTGTTATGACGTGCAGGCGGCCGAGGCGCTGCTGATCGGGTACGAGGAAGGGCAGTCGGGCCAGGCTCGCTCGCTGGCGGCGTCCTGGGCGCGGTTACACAACCTGCCCGTTCCACCGGACACGCCGTTGCGGGCGGTGGAGACCCAGCCGTCACTGTTCGAGTCGGGCCCGGCACCATTGCCGCCGGGGGTCGACGAGTTCACCGCTCTGCTCGCGGTCTATGCCGCGCAGGTCGCCCGCACCACCGCGACCGAGCATCCGGACCGGATGCGACTGCTCCTCGCCGCCGAATCGGCAGGCATGCTCGTCGCCGCCGAAATGGGGCAGCTCGGCATCCCGTGGCGCGCCGATGTACACCGCGAACTCTTGGATTCGATGCTGGGAGAACGCTTTCCAGGCGGATCGGAACCGCGCCGCCTGGCGGAACTGGCCGACGAGGTCTCGCGAGCGTTCGGAACCGGGGTGCGGGTCCGCCCCGACCTGCCCGCCGACATCATCCGAGCCTTCGGCCGCGCCGGAATCCTGTTGTCCTCCACCAGAAAATGGGAAATCCAGCAGATCGACCACCCTGCCGTCGCACCACTCCTGGCCTACAAATCGCTGTACCGCCTCTACACCGCCCACGGCTGGTCCTGGCTCGAACAGTGGGTCCACGGCGGCCGCTTCCGACCCGAATATCTGCCCGGTGGGACGGTATCCGGGCGCTGGACCACCAATGGTGGTGGCGCGCTACAGATCCCGAAGGTGATCCGCCAAGCGATCCGCGCCGACCCCGGCTGGTCACTGGTGGTCGCGGACGCCGACCAGATGGAACCCCGCGTCCTCGCCGCGATCTCCCGCGACCCCGGACTGATGGACGTGGCAGGCCGAGGCGAAGACCTGTACGCCGACCTGGCGACCCGCGGATTCGGCGGCGACCGCGACCAAGCCAAACTCGCCCTCCTCGGCGCCATCTACGGCCAAACCTCCGGCGATGCCCTGACCCACATGGCAGGCCTACGCCGCCGCTACCCAGCCGCAGTCGCCTACGTCGACGACGCCGCCCACGCCGGCGAAGAAGGCCGCCTCGTCCGCACCTGGCTGGGTCGCACCTGCACACCCCTATCGGCCACCCCCGACGACACCGACACATCCCGCGACACCCGCACCGACTCCGCGGCCCGCGCCCGAGGCCGCTTCACCCGCAACTTCGTCGTCCAGGGCAGCGCCGCAGACTGGGCCCTACTGGTCCTGGCGGGCATCCGCCACGCCCTCCGAGACCTCCGAGCCGAACTGGTCTTCTTTCAACATGACGAGGTGATAGTGCACTGCCCGACCGAGGAAGCCGAGGTGGTGTCCGCAGCGATCGCCGTCGCCGCCGACACCGCGGGCCGAATCGCCTTCGGACAGACACCGGTTCGCTTCCCGTTCACCACGGCGATCGTGCAGTGCTACGGCGACGCCAAGTAAGGAACCGAGCCACCGTACAAGCGATGGCGCTCGCCCCGTTGTGGGTCTAGCGTTGTCTCATACTCAGTCTCGAACAGTTGATCACGTTCGGTGTGGCAGCTCTGATCATCATCGTGATTCCCGGCCCCAGCGTAGTTTTCGCCATCGGCAGGGCCCTCGCCCACGGCCGGTCCGTCGCGCTGGCCAGCGTGGCAGGCAACACCCTGGGACTGCTCGCGGTGCTGGCACTGGTCTCGGTCGGACTCGGCGCGATCGTGGCCGAGTCGGCAATCCTGTTCTGGATCGTGAAAATCGCCGGCGCGGCCTCCCTGATCTACCTCGGGGTGAACGCGATCCGGCATCGCGGAGCATTCGGCGCGGGGGACCTGAACCCGGAACGCGCCGCATTGCCGTGGCGGACCTCGGTGCGCCAGGGCTTCGTCGTGGGCGCGTCGAACCCGAAATCGTTCATTCTGGCCGCCGCCGTCGTACCGCAGTTCGTGGATCGCGGCGCCGGGCACGTCCAGCTGCAGATCTTGCTGCTCGGCCTGATCGCGGTCGCGATCGCCTTGGTGTCGGACAGCCTCTGGGCGGTGCTCGCCGCACGACTGCGCGACTGGTTCAGCCGCTCGCCGCGACGCGAGGAGACGCTCGGGACCGTCGGCGGTTTCTCGATGATCGGGCTCGGCGTCTCGGTGGCGTTCACCGGCAACCACGCCAAGTAGCGCTGCCTGCGGCCGTTCGCGAATGTCGGCCCGCTGGTTGTCGGTGGCTATCGGTAGCGTCTTGTCTGTGGAAACAGGGGAACGTATTCAAGAACTCGCCGACCGGATGGTCGAGCTTCGGGATGCCTATTACCAGGGTGCGCCGCTGGTCGCCGACGCCGAATTCGATGCGATCGAAGACGAGCTGCGCGCGCTGATCGAGGCGAATCCCGAGCTCACGCCCGACCCGAACCCGCTCGAGCAAGTCGGCGCGCCCTCGATCCTGCACGCCCCGGTGCGGCACTCGCGGCCGATGCTGTCGCTGGAGAAGTCGACCAAGCCGGAGCAGGTCGCGGCGTTCTTCGATCGGTTCCCCGGCCAGTCGGTGGTCGTGATGCCCAAGCTCGACGGCTTGTCGCTGGCCCTGGTGTTCGAGAACGGGCGGCTGGCCCGTGCGGTGACTCGCGGTGACGGCACCACCGGCGACGACGTGACCCCCCTTGTCCGCGCCCTCGTCGACGGGGTTCCCGAGCGGATCGACCTGCCCGGCCGCGTCGAAGTGCGTGGCGAAGCGGTCATGCTGCGATCGACCTTCCTCGCCTACAACACCGCGCACCCCGACAAGCCGCTGATCAACCCACGCAACGCGGCGGCAGGCACCTTGCGAGCCAAGGACCCGACCACGGTGTCCGAGCGGCGCCTACAGTTCTTCGGCTTCGACCTGGACACCTCCGCCGACGACGCCGCCCACGACCTGGGGGAGGGGCTGCGCGCCATCGGCGTCGCGGGAGCGGAGATGCGCTTGTGCGCAGATGCCGCGCAGGCGCAGGCAGCGATCACCGAGATCGAGCAGGGCCGCAACGACCTGGACTACGACATCGACGGTGCCGTACTGCGGCTGGCCGACCGAGATGCCTACGCAGCGGCCGGAACTCGGTCGAATTCCCCACGCGGCGCGCTGGCATTCAAGTTCGCCGCCGAGGAGAAAACCACCCTGCTGCGCGAGGTGATCTGGGACGTCGGCAAGACCGGCAAGATCGTCCCCGTCGCCTGGCTCGAGCCGGTGTTCGTCGGCGGCACGACAGTCACCAAGGCGACCCTGGCCAACCAGGAAGTGATCCGCGCCCGCGACATCAAGGTCGGCGACACCGTCCTGGTCCGGCGCGCAGGCGACGTGATCCCGTTCGTGGCAGGCGTACTCGACGCCGCCAAACGCACCGGCCATGAACTCGACATCATCTCGCCCACCGCCTGCCCCTCCTGCGGCCAGCCGGTCACCGAGCAGGGAAACAGCCGAGAACTGTTCTGCACCAACGTTTCCTGCCCCGCGCAAACCGTCCGCAGACTGATCCACTGGGCCTCCCGCGCAGCCGCCGACATCGACGCCATCGGCGGAGTATGGATCGAACGCCTCGCCGAAGCAGGCATTCTCGAAAGCCCCTCGGACTTCTACACACTCACCAAAGAACGCCTGCTCGAATTCGACCGCATCGGCGAAATCTCCGCCGCACGCATGATCGATTCCATCGACGCCAGCCGCCAGGTCGGCCTACGCCGCGCCCTCATCGGTCTGGCCATCCCCATGGCCTCCGACGGCACCGCCGCCCGCCTGGCTCGATCGGGCTTCGGCTCCCTGGAAGAAGTCGCCGACGCAGGCGAGGAACGCCTCGTCGCAGTGGAAGACATCGGCCCGAAGGTCGCCGCCTCCCTGGTCACCCACCTGACCCGCCTACGCCCAGAACTGGACCGCCTCCGAGAACTCGGCGTCTTCCTCGACGTGCGCGAAGAGGATCTACCACCCGTCATCGCGGCAGGCGCGCCCCTCGAAGGCAAAACAGTGGTGATCACCGGCGCGATCAGCGACCCACGCTCCGGCGAAAAGGTGGCCCGCCCAACCTTCCAGCGCCTCTGCGAACAAGCCGGAGCAACTGCGGCTTCCTCGGTCTCCGCGAACACCGACATGCTCATCACCGGCGCAGGCGTCGGCGACAGCAAGCTGGCCAAGGCGGAAAAACTCGGCGTCGAGGTCGTCGACCAGGGCGAAATCTGGAACCTGCTGATCGACGCCAAGGTCATCTAGGCATAGGCCGCTGCGGGAACGTCGGCCGCGCGCAACTCCGAACGAGCCTGTTCCACGCATCAGCCCGTCGTCATGACTTACAGACCTCGTGCCGAGTTTCTGTGACGAGAGCGGTAAGTTTGCTAGGACTATTGCCACGAGCACAGTCCGCGACTCATCATGTTCTTCTGGCCAACTTGACGCCGAGGAACCGCCGTGACGCACTTCGCTGCCCGCCTCAATGATCTTTTCGACAACAGGCCGGACGTGCGTCAGTGCACAAACCGGCACGTGGCACGCATGTTGCAGGCGGCGGGTCACAGTATCTCCGCACCGTATCTGTCCCAGCTGCGATCCGGGAATCGCGACAATCCCTCGCCGAAAACTGTTGCGGCACTGGCCGAGTACTTCCAGGTCACCCCCGAATACTTCTTCCTCGCGGCAGCCCGTCCTGACGTCGACGACCACACCCTCATCCGCCAGCTCGTACTCGCAGAACCGCGTGCACTGTTGCTGCGTGCTGTCGGATTATCCTACGAGGCAATGGATATCCTCGTTGCGATGGCGGAGCGTCTACGCGTCAGTGACGGATTGCTCGCTGTTTGCCTCGACGGCTGACTATCGATCCGCGCACTGGATCACAGCCACGGCTCGTCCGAATATCTTCCTGCCGTTCTGATTTGCGGTGATGGCGATTGTCGCAGTCTTGCGGTGCGGATCGGCAGCCTTCACTTTGCCGGTGTACTCGACCGTCGCCCCACTGGCGGGCACGTAGACCGGGCTGGTCAGCCGCACCGCACACTCGGCCACCACGCCAGGATCTCCCGCCCATGAGGTCACATAGCCAGCGCCGATCCCGATCATCAACATGCCCTGTGCGACAGGCGATTCCAGGTTCACCGACGCGGCCGCTTCGTTGACCAGGCCACATAGCAGTCGTCGGTTCGATAGGACTGCTCGAGCGTCATCGATGAGTCGGATAAGTCGAGCAAACTGGAGTCGCCAGGAGGTGTGCGCACATCCCGCAAGGTAGCTAATGGTTAGCCCGTGCGAGCGATATTTGCTGTAGTGCGAGTGTCACACGGTCTGGTCGATCTGTTCCCGAAGGATATCGCCGTGACCTGCATGGCGAGCGAACTCTTCGATCATGGCGAGCAGCGTCCACCGCATGCTGACAGTTCCTTCACGCGGATTGTGCTTGGTGTCATCCAGCTCGAACCGAGCGGCGATCACCCGCGACCGACTGCTCGCACGCTCGAATTCGGCGATCACGTCGGCCAGCGACTCGTGCTCGGCGACGGCGAACGTACCCTCGTCCCGCTTCGAGTACCCATCGCACGCGGACTCGTCGAGGCCTGCCCAGAATCGTTGAAACCAGATCCGCTCGGCCGCGGCGGCATGTTTGATCAGGGAGATCGGTGTCGTCAGCGACGCAACAAGTCTCCGACGGGCGTCTGCGTCGGACAGGCCGCGCACGGTCGCGATGAGAGCGTCGCGGTTGCGATCGAGGGTGTTCTCGATGATCGTGCGCTCGGCGCCGGTGGTAATCGGTTTGGTAGTCAAGGACTTTCACTCCATTCATTTGTCGATCGGCTCAACGATGTTCGGGTACCGCGTCGGTACCTGGTCACGGGGCAAGCGCCACGCGTCCCAGTGGTGGAGGCGAACCGGGGGAGAGGTATCTGAGTGCTCATCGGCGAAATGTTCGCTGAGAGGGCGATGCGGGTCGATCTACACCGCAGCCGGTCGAGCACCGAAGGACTCGATGCCGCCTGACGCGAGTATGTCACACAGCCGATCCGACACTGGGCACCGCGTCGAACCGCGCGACACCACGGAACCAGGTGGGACCCACTGATCTCGGCACCCACGTCGGCCCCACCACTTCGCTGCTGACCGCTCCTTCAGATCGACAAAAAGGTGCATCTACCAGCCGATTAGTACCTTCACCGGGAGGTGAGGTAATCTTTTCGAGCACCCGGAGACGGGGGCAAGAAACGGGCTGTGGCGCAGCTTGGTAGCGCACTTGACTGGGGGTCAAGTGGTCGCAGGTTCAAATCCTGTCAGCCCGACAGTGAAAACCCTCTCTGACCTCGGTCGGAGGGGGTTTCTCTGTGTCCGGAGACTTGACGTGGTTTGGCCAAACTCCACAGTTTTGAATCTGATCACCTGTCCAGTGCCTCGTGATTCCTCTCCGCCAGGTTGCTGGGAGAGCGGTCCGTGCGGTCGGTCAGGTGCAGCCCTTCTTCACGTCCGCCGTCAACGCTGACCTATGCGGGGGAGTCCCGCTCCTGCCCCGACCGATGCTGCAACGGGCCTGGGATCGATGCGAAGGCGCCATCCGTTCCACCTGTTGGGCGGTCCGCGCGTGTGAGCCGAACCTGAACTCTGAGTGGTCCCATGCGCCGTCTCTCGATGCCGGGTTTGCGCTGATGCAGCCGAAGCCGCTGCTCCCTATGGGGAATCGTGAAGTTCGGCCTTCGGATCCCGCGTGGCGGACAGCAGAGCGATCCGCGAACTCGCTTGTGGCAGTGGCTATCAAGCGACCGTAATCCGCTATCCAGTCGGCGGGCGCGGCTCCCGCGCCGGTGACCCTGCAAAGCCTAGGCTGGACCGCGCCCCGCGACGTGGCGGCGGCGCGTGGGTGCACAGGGAAGGACTCGCCTCGACCGGCTCTTCGGTCGAGGCGAGTCGTATCACGTCCGGACTCAACCTATCTCGACTCCATGCTGCTTCTGGATCAACCTGGGCACCTCTGTTGTGCGAAGGAGGGCTCGTTGGCAGGATCAGGGTGAACCCAGTTATCCCGCGAGGTTCTCTACGACCCGCCCAGCAAATGTCACCGAGGATGCCACGAGCATGTGCCGATCTTCCGGGCCGCGCACCGACGCCGAGCTGCGCCGCCAGTTCGAATGGGCACTCGGTGAAGCCCAGCAGGGTCGCAGCAGGACCCACTTGTCGCTCAACAGTGACGTCCAGGACGCGCTGCTCGAGATCATGGACGCCACACCTGACGTATCCGCGGATCTGATCGCCGCGGCCCAGTCCGCGTTCGCCGACCAACTCGCCTGCGTCGGGCGGAATACTCGCGATGCCGAATTCAAGAAGCTGTTCGAGAAGTCACGCCGATCGGGGTGATCCACAGGTTCGTGGCGGTGCGACACTGACGTCGACCCAGCGGGGTTGGGTTCGATCCTGGCCGGCCTGCTGTGTCCGGTGTGGTGTAGTGAGAGCATCTCTCACTCTGATCGAGACGGCGCCATGACCGATCACTCGCACCACCCGCTGCTGTTCCTCGATGTCGACGGGCCGCTTCTGCCGTTCGGTGAAGACCCCGAATGCGAGCCGCGCAACGCCGTATCGGGCTCGCACTTGTCGCGGCTCAGCCTCGAGGCAGGTTGTCGGCTGGCAGATCTGCTATGCCAGCCGGTCTGGGCCACAACATGGGAAGACGAAGCCAACGCCGAGATCGCACCCCGCCTCGGGCTGCCCTGGCTGCCGGTCGTGCGCTGGCCGGAACCCGCTCCCGAGCACGAACGCGAGGACCGATGGTTGGGGCTGTGCTGGAAGACCCGGACCCTCGTGGACTGGGCCGCCGGACGCCCGTTCGCCTGGGTCGACGACGAGATAACCGACGCCGACCGCTCCTGGGTGGCCGTCCATCATCGAGGTCCCGCGCTCCTGTGGCACGTCGAGTCGTTTCGAGGGCTTACCGGCGAGGACTTCGCGGCACTCGATCGCTGGTTGCGATCGATAGTCCTTGACGACACGGGGAGCAACGTCCAGCAGAGGTTGCTACGTTCGTCGCCCCAGGCAAGCATTGATGCCGACAATCACCTCGAGATAGATGGGACGGTCGGTGCGGCTGAAGCGAGGGATGCCGCTCGTCCGTGCGAGCGGGGATGAGCCCGAATTGTCCGGCTGGACGGTGCTTCCGTCGTCGCCGTCCGACCCGCGCGAACGGGATAACGCCAAGCCTTCCTGCCCGCGGGGGGGCTGTGTTTCCTGTGTAGTCGGCTATCGTGGTCGAACTCTAACCTCGCACTGTGGGGATCAGGGGTTCGAGTTTCCCGATTCAGGCAGTATGCGCAGGTCAGGACGTATTCGGGCGGTGTTGTAGTCGAACCTGGGTGATCAGGCAGGGTTCGAGTTTCGAGAGTGGTCTGAAGTGCTCAGCAGCTTCTACGAGTCTGTCGCCAGCGGAAGATTCGACGAGCTACACGAGTGGGCAATCGCTGGTCGTGCCCAACGTAGGGCCGGTTTCACACGCTGTCGCCCTCGACGCCGGGCTGACCGAGTTGGTCGACGGGTAAGCATGCATGTCTGCGTTGCCCAGCGGCGACCGGCTTGTGCTTGACCGCGAAGGACCACCATTTATCTCTCTGCTCCCATGACGGCCCATCAATGACCTGACGCACCTGCGAGTGCTTCAACGCTGGCAACGCGACCTGTATGGTGCGATCACGACGCGCCTCGTCAGCTTCGGAGAAGAGGCTTCGCTGGCCCATCCCAGGGATTCCTGGCGTGAGATCGAATGCTCTGACAGCTGACGCTCGTGCGAGCATGCGCAGGGCAGGCGTCCAGTCCCGGGCTGATATCGGGTCGGCAGCGTCCTCGGGATAGACGGTGGAGAGGAGGCGATGGAAGCGAGTTGCATCGAGGTAATCCGCCGGAATATACGCACCGCTGAGCGCGAGATCCCAGCGGGAATAGTTGCTGGCCACAACCTGTGCGGGATCGACACTCATCAGTAGCGCGGTATGTCCGGGCGGTACGTGATGGCCCGGGCACACGGGCAGGCCGTTGCCGCAGGAAGAGTCGCAGACGAGGTCCTGCAAATTTGAGGCCGGGGGCTTGTTGCGCTCGTTGGCTACGTACGCCCACACGGGCGGACTCGGGTTTTCGGCGCAGATCAATCGACGCAGGATCATGGCATTCGACATCATTGCGTATAAGGGACGGCGGTCCTCACGGACCGTGGCCCACGTCGGGACGTGTTGTTGGGTGGTTCTCCCGATATTCCACGTCTCGACTCGCTGCACGGTCCAACAGACAAGACGACCGTTTCCGTCGGTGTACTCGGAAATCTGGCCGGCGACAATAACAAGTTGCTTCTCGATGGCATACAGCATTTCCTGCACCATGTCGGCGGCCTGGGCTTCGAGTGAAATGTCGGCGTTGGGGAACTCGCCGGTCAAAGGAGGAAGGTCGGTGACCATCGCCGCGATGCGCTCCGCGCCGAGCGGGTGCTCTTGGTTGTCGTCGGAGGGCTGGGGTTCGATGAAATCGGTTGTCACGGAATATCTCTCATCGGGGTGACTGGTTTGGCCAATATCGACTGTATCGACAGAACCGAGTAGTGGACCGTGTCCGATCTGTGGCTCGGAACACTGGCGTGCGTTTCCGGCGTTCTGTGCCTTTTGCACACCGATCGGGCTATCACGGTCTACGTGTCCGGGGTCTCGAGTGGTGACTGGCGCGGTTCCTGCGGACCGCCTTTGGCCCACCGCTCGAGGATTTCGCGATTGTCGGGTGCGGTGTCTGGGCGGTCGATGTAGTGGGCTTTGGCGACCGCGGTGGTGTTGCCGAGTTGGCGGGCGGCTCGTTCGGGGCTTTCGAAGGCGTGGTCGACCGCGGTGGCGACGCCGCGTCGGAATGTGCGTGGGGTGACCCAGGCGAAGTTCTCGCCCCGGGCGGCTCGCCAGATGCGACCGAAGTTGTTGGGATTGCGGAGTGATCCGTTGCGGGCAGGAAACAACAGGCCCATCGGGTTCGGGCATCGGGTGACCTCGAGGTCGATGATCGCTTCACTGATTGCTTCAACAGTGTGTTGGGGCAACAGGATTCGGCGCCAGCCGTTCTCGGACTTCGGTGTGGGCTTGCGGACCCATCCACCGTTGCCTGCGCCTTTGACTTCCACGAGGGTGCCGGTGACGTCGAAATAGGGGACGGGCACGTCGAGATTGATCTCGTCGAGCAACAGTGCAAAGACTTCGTAGGGGCGGATGCCGGTTCCGGTGATGACATCGACAACCCAGACCATGGTCCAGTCCCGTTTCGGACCGCTGCTGTATGCCGGTGTCCCGGGAACCTCTTCGCCTCGCGCCCAGGCGCGGACCTGGTCACGGAATGCCGGCAAGGATGCCATGTCGGCCATCTTGCCGCGGGCGGGTTTGGCGACCCTTCTGAACGGTGCTACGCCATCGATGGGGTTGGTGTCGAGGGCGCCGTGCCGGACGGCTATTTGCATCATTGATCGAAGGATTATCTTGTGTTGCTTGGCTTTTCGTCGGAATCCGAGTGTGGTGAGTTGTTTGATGTGGCGGTCGAGTTCGCCGGCCGTTGCTTGCCAGATCTGGAGGCGACCGATGGAGTTGTCGATCTTGATCGTCTTCGTGTTCGCGCGGCGGTGTGTGGAGACTTCGATCTCGCGTCGGTAGTCCTCGACGAGACCCGCAGAGCAGGCCGTATCGGCCCGCATCTCGGCCAAGAGTTCCTGGGCGAGCGTGGTGAGAGTGGTGCTTTGTGTGATCTGGCTGTTGCGCGGAACCTCGCGGAAATCGCGCATAGCCTCGGCCAGTCGGTCGCTTGCCTCACCGGAGGTCGCGCCGAATCGGGTGATCTGGGGAGTGCCCCAGACCCCGTAGAAGCGAACCGTTGCTCTCCACGAGCCGTTGCGCTGCTTCTTGGGTTTGGACGGAGTCGCGAACGTACCCACGGGACGCGGACGGCGGCCGGTCATGGTCACACCCCATTCGTGTGTTGTAGACAGCACGGCAGCCCGAATACTCGGCGCGCCGAAGCTCGCAAAGTTGGGGGAGGGGACATCGCTGCCGGGCGGGCTGGTGGACGCGCAGAAGGTCCTCGGATGCATAGGGCATCGTCGGCAAGCATGTGTGATCTGTTTGCGCGAAAGGGTCTGTCGCGTGCCGCGTTTCGGTTAGCGACTATCGCGGCGCATGAACAGCTGCTGAGCTTCCCAGTCGCGCACGTCGCCGAGTCTGTATCGGCGGTAGCGGCCCATGCGGGCGAAGCGCGGTCCGGTGTCGGCGGAGGCCCATGCGGCCAGTGTTTTCACCGGGATCTTCAGACGGTGCGAAAGTTCGACGGTGCTCAGCCATGTTTCGTCGTCGGGCTGGGACGGTCGTTGTGGACCTGTCCCGTCGTTCGGACGTGGGGCTGTCGAGGGGGAGTCATGGGAAGGCATGCGTCACCGAGGTTCCTCCCCGGTCAATGACTCTTCACACTCCACTGTAGATGAGTCGTCGTCGGTATCCCTCGACCTGCCAGATTCCTCCACCGTCTGCAATGTCTACGCTGTGAAACGCCAACCATTAGCTTGCGTCAAGGCTGCGCGAGGCCAATTACCCAATCATGAACGCCCTGAGCTCGTTGGTTTACGAGGTCGGGGCGTTCGGCGCTGCGGGCCGGACCTCGGCGAAACGGCAGGGGCGGATCGAGTTTCGCGCCAGCGGTCATCTGTTCATCTTGCCCAGAGCGCCGACCCGGGACGGGCAGTTCGGCGTAGCGTGGATGAGTCAGCGAGGCCACGTGGAGGGGATCCAGATGAACGGCATGGAGGACGAGTTCCTGGACCTACGAGGGGAGTTGAAACGTGTTGGGCCCGGCCCAGATCGTCGGCGCCTGGAGCAGATACGCGAGGAACTCGATGCTCTGGTCGAGCGGCTGCAGACACGGGTGCCACGCGGCGAGCGCTACGACCGTCTGGTGAGCCTCAGTGAGGAGATCACCGAACTCCTCGGTGCCGCGATCGAGCGCATGCGGATCGCTGCGAACGTCAACCGGGTCAAACAGGAACGAGAGGCCTACGACGCAGTGCACCCAACGATCCTGAGCCCGCAGCGCAGCGCCCTCGCCGACTGGAAGCCGCGCGACGAGAACGCCATCGCCAGGTCCCTACGCGAGAACCAGCGCGGCTACGAACGCGGCCGCTGACAGCGCTGGCAACCAAGACGGCGGGCTTGGACACGGACTGGATCGCGCTGCCCGCCGGTGCACTTCAGTTAGGCGGCCGCGCGCTCGGCGCACAGTCGCCCGACTATCGCGAGCGGGTGAAGAGGGAGAACCCCATACGACCCCTTCACCTGAGGTGCGCAAGGCGCCCGCCGGAACTCTGCCAGTACCCGAGCGCTGTGACACTGCGAGGATCAGAACCTGGTCACTGCCGAGCGCAGCGACAGGTGTCCAACGCCACTCCTCGAAACTGCGGTTCACCGGAGCCTCCTGCCAACATTGCGAATGCAGGCGTGTCCGCTGACAAGCGTCGTTGGGTGCGACCATGTGCGGTCGGCACCACACGGCCGCGGCGGAGCAATACCGCGTGCCTCGCTACAGTTGTCGCCCTTGCCGATTGGTGTCGGTGCATGCGCTCACACTGATGCTCTAATCCTTGTCAACCAGGAGTATCCAATATGACTGAGACACGCGGCCTTTCGGGGGCCTCAACGCCATCGAGCGAAGAACTTCGCCAGCAGTTGGTCCACCGGTACTCGATCTCGGCGCCGTCGAAGTGGGCGTTCTCGTTCGTCGCCGTCGCGGTGTTCGCCGCGGCCGCGTCGTTCGGGGTCGAGTGGGAGAGGCTGGCGGGCGCGTCGGGCTGGGAGGCTGCGGTGTGGCCTGTCGCGGTCACCGCGGTCACTATCCAGGCTCTCTACTGCCGGGTGCACATGTCACCGGGCTGGTACCCGCGTTGGGCGCGGTGGCTGTTCGAGATCGTCTCCAGCGCCGGGATCGGGCTTGTCTTGATCGGCAACGGATTGCACCTCGGTGGCTACCCGCACGCGCTCAACGAATCCACCTCAGTACTGGTCGCCTCGGTGCCTGGTTGGTGCCTGATGCTGTCGGTCATCGTGGCCGGGACCTTCATGTACGCGGGAAGCCCACCGCAGCCCATCGCGGCACGATGGATACAGATGCAGGCCCACGAGCCCACCGGCACCGAGAACCCGAAGGCGCCTGTCCGGCCCGGCTTCCCCGACCTGCCTGATCTGCTGGCCTGAGACAGGTCTGCGAACTGCGCAGTGTCCGGTTTTTCGCACAAAGGTGAGGCGGTATGAACAGCGGATGGCCCCGGTACCCGAAATGGGGTACCGGGGCCATCTGCTGTTTCGTCCCGATCAGTTCAGGCGGCCACATCCGCGGTGAGGTCAGCCGGGCTCACGCCAGCGGCCGTGCGCTCACTCTCGCCGAGCGGCGCGGACCTTGTCCACCGGCCACTCGATGAACTCCGCGATTTCTTCGTTTGTTGTTGCTCGGTAGCCGATCCAATCTGCAAGAGCTGTGCCCAGACTCGTCGGTACGCCCTCGATGGACGGCAGGTCTGCGACTTCGGGTTCGATGTTGTCGATGTGTATCCACGTGCCTTCGGGATCGAGCCGCTGGGCAGTCTCGTCGTACCCATCGAGACCGTCGGCGCCGTAGGCGATCCTGGCGCCCGTGGCCCAGTCCGTGATTTCCCACTCGTCCTGATCGATCTGCCCACCGTCCACAATGCGTCGCCCTTGCGCCTGCAGCGCTCGGATTTCAGCATCGCGCAGGTCTGTCTCATCAGCTTGGTCCGACAGCAGAGCGCGGACATAGGCCCTGACAGCGTCTGTGCCGCTCCGGCCGACGCGACCTGCGGAACTGCCCACCTCGCGCGCAGCGCGCGTGTAGCTGACACCGGTCTCCGCCATCCGCTGCCGAACAGCACGGCTGCGAGCCCTATTGGACTTGCTCATCATGACTCTCCCTCTGGACTCCCACGCCGCCCAACAAGGTTGGAAGGCAATCGAATCGCGCTGCGTCGGAGACGGCTTGTCCTCAGTAGCCAGCCTCTGCGTGGGAGATTGCCAGCTTGGAGTCAGGTGGGCGCGGCCCGCCTGACAAGAACTATATCGCCAGAGCTCGGCGCGGATCAGCTCAGTTGACGTCGTCCGTATCGCGCATCGGAGTCAGGGTCCGAGGATCGCGCGGATCTGATCGGCCGCGCGACGGGCGATCGGCTCGTCGAGTACCGCGATCGGACTCTCGGGCTCGGCGAACCAGGACAAACCGACGGTGAAGGGGGCGCCGGTGAGCGATACCGACCGGGCCGAGGTCGCAGATGATCGCGTCGCCGCTGAGTGGATCGCTGACGACCTCGACGATGACGAATTGGCGGCGGATGCGGTTGAAGTCGTCGCTACTGACGATCAGGCACAGCATTCCGCCGGGCAGGACCGATCCCGACGGGGCGTTCCACACCTCGCCGAATCGGGGGTGGGCCATCAGCTGGCCCGGGCGCGGCTGATCAGTCTCGCGGTCAACGCGCTCGCCCGGTCGGGGGTGTAGCCCGTGGCGTTGAGGGTCGCGCTGTCGGCGGCCAGGCGCTGGCGCATGTCGTCGCGGTGGACCAGCGACGCCAGGAACGCCGAGCGGTCCATGCCTGCCTCGCTCGCGCGGCGAGCGAGGATTTCCAGGGTTTCGTCGTCGAAGCTCACCGACGTCTTCCGTCCAGCCATACCGCCGTGAGCGGTACGGCAGGCGGGTTCGCCGGTCAGACGGTGAAAGGCTGCATGCCCAGGCGGGTGGCGGTGTAGGTGACGAGCCGGTTGAGCTCGTCGAGCAGGAGATCCGGCTCAGCGTGGCAGACACCTGCGAGGGCGGGGGCATCGCTCGTGGTGTGGGAGTATCGACCACCGTCGCCGCCCGGGTCGAGACGATTGAGCTCCCGGATGAACTCGACGATCTGCGTCTGCTCGGTGCCGCCGGCGAACAGGTCGTCGCCGAGGCCCTGAAGGTAGGTGAGCAGCTTCTCCAGGTCGTGCCGGAACTTCGATGCCTGCATCGACGTGGGGAGCAGCGCCTTGAGCGCGAGCTCGGCCACCTGCCGGGTCATGAAGAAGGCGGGCTGGCCGAGCACCAGCCGACTCTTGATGAGGACACCGGCGGCGAAGGCGAACTCTTCGAAGGTCTCCTTGGTCGGATCCCCGAAGTTGGCGCGCGACAGGCACAAGACCGGATCGGCACTCTCGTGATCCTTCGTGCAGATGAAGGGGCTGTTGTAGGCCGTGTTCACGGCGTTGTTGGTCATGGTCGGCAAGTTACCTACGAGGGGTGCACGAGCCTCTGCCTCGACCAGTTCGGCCTACAGCTGCGAAGCAGGTGAGAGAAGCGGGCTTTCGCCGCTAGTCGAGAGCGCTGGGAGGCACGAAGATGAGGCGGATGGTGTCGCACGGCCACGGTCGACCGCACTCAATACAGGCGGATTCGGTGGATTGGTCTGCGGTGGTGTGAGTGTCGAAGAGCTTTTTCAGAACCCGAGCGTGGACGCCGAGTTGCTTCGGGTCAAACGGAGTCTCGGCGCCTTCGCGCTCGTATTGCTCGATGCGGAAGACAGCGGCACTCCGGATCGATGAGTAGGTGCCGGGCGGCGTGTAGTCGGGGATCACGTTGTCACGGTATCGACGCGGGCCGACAGTACTGTCTTTGATCCATGCTCAGGTGGGCGAATTGTCGAGTGCTCGTGCTGTCGACGTTGCAGCGAGTTCGAGGTCGGCGAGGATGACGGCGTACTCAGGGTCGTCCGGGTCGGGGACCTCGTTGTTTCTGAAGGCCGCGACGACCGCGGGGTACTCGGCGAACTCGGCGAGGGAGCTGAGCGCACCGTCGTAGCCCCAGTCGTTGTGGAAGAGCCCTTCAATCACAGCGGTGAGGGTTGAGGTGATGAATTCGGGAGGTGCGTCGCATTTGAGCAGAATGTCGGCTATCGGCCCAAACACGGTGTCTCCTGCGGAATTCCAGGCCATGAGGTCCTTCCGATGGTTTGGTCGGTCGCCAGCTTCGGCCCGAACCTACGGCCGCAGTCGATGCCATCGTCTCAGTGCTGGACCAGCCTCCGTGGTCGAAGTCCGCTTTGTGATGTTCGAGGTCGTTCACAGCCGAGCGGGGGCAAAGTTCTGTTCTGAGGCCTTCTGTTCGTGAACTATTGGCGAATGAACTCGGCGCAAGCAAGCATGTACGACGACATGATCCACCGGATCGAGCACCTCAAGACGATCAGAAAGTGGTCGAAGCGTGGTGCAGAGCTCAGAGATTGGGCGACGAGTCCCACCGACCCGGCTCCAGGTAGTTCATTACAACTTGACGATGCAGGCTTCCTCCCGGAGCTTGAGCTGGAGAATCCGGTGACGTGGCATGCCCGTTTTCCAGCATCGGTAGCTGCTGAACACCTGGCCGCCGTTGAGGTGCTTGCATCCAATTGGCTCGAAGGTACTGGGTCTAAGCCGGGCGGATCCCCGGCTTGGCCGTCTTCGATTCTGGTCCTCTGCAGGACAGCTGTTGAGACCTCAGCTCGGACAATATGGCTGCTCAGTAGCCAGGACCGAGAGACCCGACGCCGAAGATGCGCGGCCGAGGCCAGCAAGGAGCTCGGCGAGCAGAGCAAATGGCTGGGGTTCGAATCACTCGCTCGGGCAGCACGTAATGAGGATGCCGGGAAGCTGAGCGAGGCCTATGAGCATTTGAACGAGCATGTCATTCCTGCTTCAGCGGGGGCTGCGCGAGGAACGGGAATCCCGGGGTACAGCAACACTGCTGTCTTGGCGGCGGAGTGGATCGAAGACAATCCGCCCCCGCACGAGAAAGGTCTGAGCAGTGCCTTCGGGCCCGCAACGAAGGCCTTCTACTCGATCGGGTCGAGCTTCACCCATGGCTATCACTGGACGTTGAACGTCATTGACGGCGAAACCGACTACTACAACCTTGTTGCGGACGCGCTGATATCCGCCGTGCTCGTGACGGAGTGTGCAGTGGGGCTGTTCGAGGCGCAAACCCTCGCTGAGGGTAAACACTGGGAGACCGAGCATCTCTCCCCCCGGTTGAAACCGACTATTACAGCGTGGGCGCCGCGCTACTACCAAAGCGAACAGGAGTAGCACGAGCGGCTAGGCGTTGTTGCCCGATAACCGTGGTTATCGGGCAACAACGCCTAGGTTCGGGTCGAACGAGCTGGCGCGACGGCGCGCGGCGCAGCGGGTTCGATTCCTGGTTATCGGGCCTCTTTCGTCGACGCACGGCACGGGCGTCGCGGAGAAGGGGTTAGGGCGGCATGGAAATCGAGTTCGAAGACCGCTTCATCGGCGTGCCGATGGAAGTCCACATCGACGACTTCCTGACCGACCTGACAAACGCGAACCGGCCCACTAACACGATCCGCGCCTACCGCGGCGACCTGACCGGCTTCGCCGAGTACGTCGACGGCGACCTCGCCGCGATGGACGTGCCACCGGTGCGGGCATTCCTGTCCGGGATCACCGAGCAGCCGCCGGCGACCCGCAAACGCAAGCGGGCCGCGCTCTCCGCGTTCTGCCGGTGGGCGGTACGCCACGACCGCCTGGCCGCGAACCCGATGGACAAGGTCGACACGATCACCGTGCCCAAGCGGCTCCCGCGCCCGGCCGCAGCCACCGACATTGCGCGGGTGCTGGATTCGATCCGTGGTGCGCGCAGGAAAACGGCCGGTATCCGATAGCTGTCGACCCGGAGTGTCGGCTGGCAGAGCTGCTATGCCAGCTGGTCTGGGCAGAGGCGAGCTGACCGCAACTTTGCCTGCTGTTGACAATTTCCCCCAAATGGTCCACTCATGTAGCTATTCGGATTCCATCTGCTGAATATTGCCTTTCTTCTGGTAGGCGATGATCAAGTCCAACCTCTGGGCCCAATCGGTTCCGAGGTGTTCGTTGAGGTCCTGCGCTAGCGAGCGCCCATCGACAAGGTCTATACGGTGACGTCGCGTTGGCCCCTGGGCCCACTTGAGTGCGGCCTCGGGTCCGTGCTCGGTGAATCCGGATATCGAGATCATCACTGCGCGCGTCACCGGATCTCCGGATGAAACTCCGAAGAAAGCGCGAACCTCCTTGACATCCACCCGTTGTTCCCAATTCTTGCACTCGATGTATATGATCTCCGAGTTCTTGTGGGCGATGATGTCTTTGCCGCCGTCTTTTTGTCCTGGAGTTACGTTCACCTTGTAGCCCTTCCTCGCATAGAGTGCGGCTGCAAGGTATTCGATATCATGGGGGTTGATGCTGCGAAGTAGCGAGACTTTTGCGTCGAGCTCAGTCTCTCCTTCCATGATATAGCGGTGGCGCATGATCGCCATTGCGTCGAGCAGACCGGTGACACGCATATCCGGCATCACCTGCCAATGAACATCGAAGTATGCCGAAGTCGCACTGATGGCCTGCCGAGGATCGCGCGGAAGTAGATCAAGCACCCAGGTCAGTCCCGGCCACGTCGGCTCGCTGCTTTTCCCATGTGCCCGAAGTATGAGGCGCCGCTCATACTCGCTGAAGGACTGATGATCACCGTTGCCTCCTGAATCAGACGAAAGCCGGGCGGACTTTATGATTTGAAGCTGGAGGTCGTCCCACTCCGGGATGTTTCTGGACTGACCAAGCATGATCCGTAGTGTGTCGCGCACTTCGTTCTCCGGCCAGGCCGATGCCTTCTTCAGGTAGGCGGCGCGGAGTTCGTCAGATGGAAAAGTGATAACAGGGTAATCCGGGGTCGGGGCGGGTAGGCTTCCGCGCACCACGGCCCGCCACTCGTCGAGGGAGTAAACAGCCACCCGCTGAGGTTACTGCCCGACGCACATAGGGACGTGATGTATCGATCGCGTCGATCGGTCCCGTGATTCCAGCTCCCACGGCGGAAGATCGGCCTCGCGATCGCACACTGCCCGCGATTGCCGTGTTCGGTGCGCCGATTCGCTGAGCAGCCGCTCAAGCCCGCTCGACTGCCATGGCAGCGGCACTGCCGGGCGTTCAGCAGCCTCGGCGACTTTCAGATCGTGGACGCGCGAACAACTCGGCCCGCATGCCCTCCTCGTTGGAGCGTGGTGCTACCGCGACAGCTCCCATTCCGCGACTTCCCTTTCTCGCCGATCGCTGCCCGGCTGTCGGGTCGCGGCGGTCCCGAAAGTTCTGCGAGGTACGCGTTGACGTGCTTGGTCGACGCTCCCGTCACCTGCACGATGTCTCTCGCTGTGGTCGACCGCAGCGCCAGGGAAACTACCGCCTCGCGTAGCACATCCATGTATGGGACCTCGGCATCGCGCAGCTCCTCAAGCTCTGGTGTCACCGCGACGACAGTGACCTGGCCGCTGTCACCGACATGCGCGAGACGATCGGAAATGTTGGCACTCAACAACTTCAGCGTCCGACCGTGCCCGTAGACCCCATGCTCGGCAGCGCACCCCACCCAGGCTCGACCGCGCCTGCACGCCCGGCATTCGACGTGCTTGCTCATACCGCCTCCAAATCGGCAATAACCTGTTGAAGTGACGGACTCGGGGAATCGGGTGGGCAGCACTACTTCTTCGGTCCCCGATCTGGTACACCACGTGGGTGTCACCACTGGTGATCGCGGCGAAAGGCATGCTCAACCGACGAGCCGCCGCAAGGATATGCAGTAGAGACTCGATGTTCTGCGGCCCCGCGCCCGCAGCGCAGCGGTGACCTCCTGCGCTTGCTTCCATTCGTTCAATCTGATCACCGGCTCATGCACCACCGCGGGCGACCACACCCATTCCGACACCGGATTCTGGCGGGAAAGCCTGCGCGTCCGGTTCGGGTTGCTCTCCGGTTGTACTGAGCGGAACCAGGACGCGGCGCCGTTGGGCTGACTAGCGACCAGCGCGCCCTCGGTCCCCGGTGAATGAGTCCGCCCCGGATTAGAGCCCTGTTCGGCCTGGTGAGGGCTTAGAAGGGACACTGATCGACATGGCAGGACGGAAACGGCACTCCGCCGAGGACATCGTGCGGAAACTGCGGCGAGCCGACGAGCTGACCGCGGCAGGCAGGACCGGCGAGGAGATCGCGGCCGAGATCGGGATATCGCCTGCGACGCTCTACAACTGGCGCCGACAGTACGGCGGTGTCGACACCGCCGCCGCGAAAGAGCTGAAAGGACTGCGCGAGCAGAATGCCCGGTTGAAGCGGCTGCTGGCCGACGCCGAGCTGGAGAAATACGCGCTGCGGGAGATCGCGAAGGAAATTCTGAGCTCGGCGGCCAAGCACCGGGCGGTGGAGATGCTCCAGCAGGTCAAGGGCATTTCCGAGCGTTTCGCGTGCAAGGTCGTCGGGCTCCACCGATCGACGTATCGTCGGTTGCCGACCGCCGCAGACACCAGCCGATCCCGATGTCGTTCTACGGGCCTGCCTGCGCGGCTACGCGGCGAAAAGCCCAGGTCACGGGTTCAAGCGTGCCTGGGCAGCGTTGCGGTTCGACGAGGGCGCAGGCATCAACATCAAGAAAGTGCACCGGCTTTGGCGGGAGGAGGGCCTGCAGGTCCGCCAGCATCATCCCCGGAAACGGGCCGGCATCTCCTCGGCACCTCCGGTTGAGGCGGATGCGCCGAAAGTGGTGTGGCGTTGGATTTCCAGTTCGACTCGACCATCGACGGTCGGGCGGTGAAGATCGCGTCGATGATCGATGAACACACCCGTGAATCGCTGTTGCACGTGGTGGAGCGGTCGATCGCCGCCGACCGGCTGGTCACAGAGCTGGAGAAAGTGTTCACCGTGGTCGGTGGGCTGCCGCGGGTGCTGCGGATGGATAACGGTCCAGAGATGATTTCCCATGCGCTGCAACGGTTCTGCGCCGACAGGGTCGGGATCTCCTATATTCCGCCGGGCACGCCCTGGAACAACGGGTTCATCGAGTCGTTCAACCGCCGATTGCGGACCGAGTACTTGAACCACAACCACTGGACCACCCTCCTCGAAGCCCGGGTCGTGATCGGCGACTTCAAAGCGGATCACAATCTGCGGCATCGACATTCGGCGCTGGGCTAGCTGACGCCGGCCGAGTACGCTGCGGCCTGCACCCACACCCACCATCCGGCGGCGTGCGGGATCAACTGAACACGGAACGACATCACCTGGCTCTACTCCCGGGTGGTCTCGTCACCGGGGACCGATCAGTACGGTCGCCCGAGTGCAGCGTGCCGGAATCTCGCTGGTGGGCACTGCTCTATGGCGTCGATGTGCCGAGTTCCCAGGACGGAAGCTCGTTGATGCCTGTACGCGGGTTTATCACCAGCGTCCGGATCTGGCCTCCGATGGTGGCGATCAACTTGGGTTGTCCGGCGGTCTGGGTGAACCACTGCCGCATCTCTTCGATGAGTCTGTGGTACTGGCCCGGCGGGCTCGGAGGGTAGTCGAGCACTTTCCTGTCTTCGGGTGCGCTGAACCCCGATCGGAAGGCTGTCCGTTCCGGTAGCTCCTCGGGTTCGGGAAGCCGGTCGGCGGAAGCCGATCCCCACGAGCGCGTGTAACGCACGGGCCGGGCGCCCAGGGTGGGGTCGAAGCCGACGACATGCATTTCCAGGTCATGGCCGCATGCGCCGGGAGCTTCGATGTCGTCGAGTTCGGCCTCCCAGCGCTCGCTCTTTTCGTCGGCGTAACACACGTCGCGCGCTTCCTGGCAGTCTGGGCAGTCGAACATTCTCTCCCGCAACGCTTTCCAGGTCGCAATCGCCAGCTCTGTCACGCTGCCGAACGGCGGGTCCGACAGTGCTTCCCGCACGACGTCCGCGGCCTGCACCGGGTCGGCGTAGTTGTCCTGAGGGGTGAAGGCGCTGCGTTCGGCGACCATGACCACGGCGACTGGCTCACCCGCGGCCGCCCTGCGGTCGAGGGGGTAGGCCACCGCTTTGATGGTGTTGTCGGTGGTAGGTCGGTCGTGGTAGGTCGTGCGCGAGTCGGACATGCATATCACTACCCCGCCTGCGGCGACATAAGTGTGCAGAGTCATTGCACAAGGTTCTCGCCGGACCAGCGGATGCAACGGCAAGCCACGCTCGAATTCCGCGAGCCATCGGCTGACGCACGCAAGCATCGACTGAGCCCTGACGCGATACCGGTCAGGGTTCAGGCGTTCCCAGGGCAGAAGACATGCGCGGTCAGCGCGACGGCGGTCGGAGCTGAGCTGGGTGGAATTGCGTGGCCTGCAATGAACGCGGCTGGGTAGCTAGTGCCTCGTATCGGAGGGTTGCTGCGGTAGTCCGTCGGGTGGTCGGGTTGAACTCAGCGCCAGAGCGGTGATGCTGCCCGGTGGAGGTGGTGCCGGTGGCTCGGAAACCGGATGTATTCGTCAGAGCGGCGACCCCGGAAGAAGGTCGCAAGCTCGCCAAGATCGCGCGCAGTGGCGAGGCGCCGGCCCGTATGCGGCGCGCGATCGTGGTTATGGCCTCGGCTCAGCATCAACCTGTGGGGTTATTCGCGAAGCTAGTGCTCGTTCGAGGGTATGTCGTACACCGTATTCGATGATTTTTTGAATGGCGCGAATCGACCGAACTCGCACTGCACGCGGTGCGGTAGTGTCCGCAACCAGGCAGACGAGCTTTTCGGCAACCGCCGCGATGAGCTCGTTCACCGGACCTGCGGCGGTTGCTGCAATCGGACCGAGGTCGGTAGCGGCTTCCGGCTGGGCCTCCTCGTCGGTGTCAGATTCTGCGTCAGCCTCGGTGATACTGATCTGAATGATCGAAGGGACCGACCGAGGCGCTGTGCGATCGCTGATGAACGGCTCGGTTTCGAATTGCACAGGATCGGAGACCGCCGCGAGAGTCTTGACCGCATCGACGGCATCAGCCTCAAGGGTAGTGATTGCATACCCGGTGACGTGCAGGGGTCGAGCTATGACCCCTGCACCGCGCTCCATGCGACTCGCTACGTGGGAAAGGGTCGGGAGGGTGAGTATGGGGCATTGACGCGCCGAGCGTGGGGGCCTGCCTTCACCGGTCACGTCGCCGTTCTGCAGAAAATCGTCGCGCGGCGACATCAGTCAGCCCGCCGAATCCGTCCTGATTGGAAAGCCCTCGGCAAGAACGAATTTCGCCGATCGCTTCGTGGATGCGGAAGCGAGACCTCTTGTGCCTTTTGGCGTCGACACGGCTCGGGATGGTCGAGCTACTGGCTGGGCATCCAGTTGCGTATGCGCCGTCCTGGTCCTGACTGACCTTCTGCGCTATGCGGACGCAGCCTCATAGGCGGCGATAACGTCGGCCGAGATCCGTCCGCGGGTCGACACTGTGTGGCCGTTCTTGCTGGCCCATGTACGGATGTCAGTGAGGTCGTTGCGTCGAGTCGGTGCGGTCGCAGGAGTTTTCGCGGCGATTCGGCCGGTGGATGTCTTGGCGCGGCCGATTCGGCGGGCGTAGGGGAGCCACTGGTCGAAGGTCTCGCGCAGTTTGGTGGCGTTGGTGTCGGAGAGGTCGATTTCGTAGGCGACTCCGTCGATTGCGAAGGTGACGGTCTGGTCTGCTTCGGAGGTGCCGTCGAAGTCGTCGATGAGGCTGACAATGACTTTGCGTGCCATGGGGATCCTTTTCGTTCGAGTGCATAGGGTGTTCACGGATCGTAGTAGCCGCAAGCTAGTCGAGCACATCCTGTGCCAGCGCACTGGCAGCAGTGGGTCGCGAAGTCGAGGACCACCTACGCTGGCCGCTAACCGGTTCGGACGCCACTTTCCGTCGCCGATACAAGACTTGAGAATTCCGTGCCGCCTAGATCTGCGTTTTGCCGCGCCCAACGCGAATTGCCTGTACATCCGTCCGCTCGCGACTGCATCGCCTCGAGCGGACGGATCATGCCGAAGTCGTCAGGCCAGCGGGCGTGCTGTAGCCAGGTAGACCGGTGCGCATCAAATTCCGAGCGGTTCAGCGTCGAATGTCTGCTGAATTACGCGCATCGCAGCAAGCGCGGCTGGAGCACCGCAATATCCGACCGCATGCACAACCACTTCCGTGATCTCCTCTCGGGTCAGCCCGTTGGTGAGAGCACCGCGCACGTGCGCCGCCAATTCGTCGTGCGCGCGCAGCGCGGTGAGGAACCCTAGAGTGAGGAGGCTGCGGCTGCGGAGGTCCAACTGCGGCCTTGTCCAGATCGCAGCCCAGACGTGTTCGGTGACGAACTGTTGAATGCTTGCTGACTCTGTGTTCTCGGTTCGTGTGATGGCCGAATCGACATAGCTGTCCCCAAGTACTGCTCGGCGCATCGCGGCGCCGTGAGCGAACACCGTCGAGCCATCAAGCGCGTCCTCTTGCACCACGGAAACTCCCTGTGATCGTGTATTACTTTGGTCGGCAGTCATATTCAGAGTGCCGTGCCGACTGTCTCGATGTGGATGCCGCGGATTCCATCGCCTCGGCTGCGGGGCTATTTGCCCACGTGGCCGTGGATCGGCCGCCACTCTCTGATCTGGGTCGACTCGATCAGGTGTCCCCTCGCGAAAGGGTCCGCGGCGAGGAGTACCACCAGCAGCTGTTCCGAGGCGGCCTCGAAGATGAGCAGTCCGCCCCCACCATCGCTGAACGGCCCGGTACACATCGCCTGGCCCTCGTCGACGAGAGCCGCGAGCCATTCGTTGTGTTCGGCTCTGACGGCGGCTCTGGCGTCGGCCAGCTCGGGATCGTAGTGGTAGGTGACGGCATAGATTGCCATGTGCTTCGACCTTCCGGTGGATGGGTGCAGCTAGGAGGCGACCGAGACTGTGTCGACGGCGAAACGGGTGTGCGTCGATAGACTGGCGACGTGCTCCAGGATTGAGCGTGCGATCGAGTCGGCTTGAAGGAGGGTGCGGGAATTCACGCCGGGCCGTGCACCGATCGCCGTGACCCACTGCACCGACTCGATCGGCGGACCGTAGGAATGCACCGCCAGGTGCGGAGTCCCATTTGCTCGTAATACTCGGAACCTCTGGTCGTCGACGTCGATTCCGCCGGTCTCATAGGGTTCTCCTGCAGCGGTGGGGATGATGTGGGGTCGGCAGTGTCCCGACTTGACCATCGAGTCGAGTAGCGGATCTGTTGTCGAGCGAATGTCGTTCTTGGGCAAGAACGCATCGATGAGTACGTGTGCGGTTGCGCTGGATTCGGCGACCGCTGGCGAGCCGATTACGAAGTGGTGTGCGGATTCGTCGACAGAAATCGTTGGGTTGGGTCCGGCGAAGCTGACGATTCCTGCGCGCGAGAGCGCGGACAGTTCTGCGATGCGTGATCGGGGAGGGCCGGAGGCGATCAGGTTGTTCAGTCCGCTGAACCAGTTGTCGATGTGGTCGCGGTAGGACTCGCCGCTGATGCCCTGATGGGAGATTATCTGCCGGACCTCGTCGCGGAGGTCACGCATGATGGCGCCGACAGCTTTGAGCGCGTGCGTGATCGGTCCTTGCTCCGAGGCGCGGTAGTCGGCGTCGAGTTTCGCCTCGACCCACTGTGTGTAGGCCGCCCGGGTGCGAAAGTGAAGGTTGTCGGCGGGCCGGTCGATCGTGCGCCAATCGAGTCGGTCGTGGAGCGAGGGAACTAGTCGGTCGAGGGTGTCGCTTATTTCCGGTGTGCCCCAATGGAACTGATCAAGACATGATGTCAGCTGCGAGACTGCGGTTGGGTTTTCGGCGAGCAGTGTTTTGTAGTAGACCCAGGCGGTCTCCTTCTCCACCAGCGGCCACACCTCGGTGCGAAAGTCGATCGCGCTGCTTTGTGCTCGTCGCCGGAAGGACTGAACGACCTCGGTGGTGAGGTAGCGGGGCTGATAGCGAGCGACGTTGGCCGTTTGGTGCTCTGCTCTGGCCAGGTAGGGCACACCTCGGCGAGAAGCTGCCAGGATGACCGGTTCTCGACCGGAGGGGAGGTAGCGGAGCCCTCCGCTGTGGTTTTGAACGAATCGGCCACCTCTGCCGGCGGTCAGCAGTGTCACATAGTCGAAGAAATTCAGTCCCAGTCCATTCAGGATCACGGGGTTGTGATCGGGAATCTGGTTCAGGTCGACTTCACCTGCGTTGCCAGGTGGCACATACACGAGTCCGAGGCGGCGAGCCGTATCGAGGAGCGCGGTGGCCCGCGGGGACGGGGCTGTCTCGAAATGGCCGACAGCAAGCACCACTGCATCGGCGGTCAGCACTGATTGGTCGAGTAGCCCCACGAGGTAGCGGCCATCGTGCTCTTCGAAAGAAGTTGCTGTCGTTGTGTGCTCGACGATCTGGACATTGTGCGGTGCCCGGTCGATGATTTGGCGAAGGGCCGAGCGGAGGTATTCGCCTTGCATCGGACGGGACGGATAGGACCACGGCACCATCTGTGCGGCCTCGGCGATAGTCGGCGCGGTCGCGGTTTCCTCGCCGCGTGCCACTGACATTGCCCACTCGTAGTGGCTGGGGCCTGGAACGATCGGCCCATCACATTGCACCGTGGAGTCGGTGAACACGGTGATGTCGGAGGCGACCGTGTTCATCAGCAGTGATCGTGGCTGGTCGGTGTTCCAGATTCGCCCACCGCCGGCTGGGTACGGATCTACCAGATGAACCGTCACCGGATCGGTGATATCGAGGTCGATCACATTGGCACACAGTCGTTCTACTGTGATCACCCCGCGCGGTCCCGCGCCGACGACGACTAGATCGGTTTTCGGCATTCGACCCCCAAGAGCACGCTGCTGCACAGAATTGCGCAGCACAGTTGATGGATATGGAGAAGGGTCGACTGGGGCGATCGTGGTCAGCCCGCAGGACGCGGAGGCGCCGAAGCGCCGACTGAAGGTTGCCTCGAGGTTTCGCTGCCTGTCAACTGCGCAACACGGAACGCAGTACTAGCGAATGTCTCGCAACAATCTTCATCGATGCCATGACGGCCGGAATGTTACCGTTCGGTTGGCGCAGATTTCGGCGCCAACCGTGCTCGACAGGGGGCTTCATGTCCAGTGGCAATGCGTCCGGTTCGGATGGTCTCGCGACGAACGGGTGGACCTTCATCGACGGGCAGGTGATAGGCAACGAGTTGGTGTTGGCCCACAAACAGTCGATCGTGAACGGTCGTTCGGCCAGCCGATTGCGGCCGTCCCGCTTCGCCGAGGCAGCGGTCGGTGTCGCGAGGCGAGTCACCGAAACAGGGCTTGACGTCGATATCCGGGTCGTTCGCCGCAGTGTCCCCGAGCGTCATATAGGTCGGGGGGTGCGGGGCATCGATGGTGCGGTGCACTCTGTTGCCGTGTGGGTCGGCTCGGCGGAGCTCAACCCGCCCGAGGTGCCGCAGGCCGGAGCGTGGACTTGGGTGCCGGATCGGCGGATCACCTATTGGTCCGACGAGCTGTGCAGCCTGTACGGGCTTGAGTCCGCCTCTCGGCGGAACCGCTCGATTCACGAATTCCTTCAGATGCTGGGGCCAGAAGATGCCATCAACGTCGCTCGTGTGCTGACCGAAGTGGATGAGGCCGAACCTGATCAGCTTGTCGGTGAGACGTTTTGGGTGCCCTCGGCAAACCAGCTGCTACGGCGGTTTCATTCGTTCGGTCGGATCGTCGAGTCAGCTGAGCACGGTCGGCTCTGGCGGGGCACGAGCATCGACGTGACCGGCTTCGATGGTGCTGGTTCTTCCAATCGATCGATCCTGGGAATGCTGCACGGTCAGGCGACAGGCACGCAATCGGCCCTGGTGGAGTTGCCGAACTTGAGACTGCTGCGGTGGATCGGTCAAGGACTGCCCGAAGTCGACTGGCCGACCGGCGGTGAGCTCACCAAAGCTGTGATGATTTCCTCTTCCGATGTCAATGCCCTCGATGCCGACCGGATAGCGGCGTTGCCACCGACTCAAGCTCAGAGTCTGCCCGTGCGGCTGAAAACCCGGGACGGTCAGCTCGTTCGCGCACAGATGCGGGCGCAGATCCTAGATGAGCCAGCGGCGGTAACTCCTGCCCTGGTGGTCATTCACCGCACGTAATGTCCAGCCGCAGAACCTAGTTGACAACGCTGTACCTCGTTGAGGTAGATTGACCTTGCCCATCCTGTGGATGGAGAGTCCCGGTACGAGCTCGTCCGAGCCGCTGGTTGACCGCTTGTGCATATCTCATTCTCGACCTTTCCGTTGACATTCGCCGCGGGCAGGCGCGGGCAGTTCGGCATTGTTGTATACCTGCGAGAGCCGACTCCAGCCTCTGCACGAACGAGATGTCGACGGTGTTCTCGGAAGGAGGGGAAGCGTTGACAATTGACGAGCCCAAAGCGGTATTCGGTCGTAGTGTCGTGATGTCGGACAATCCGCGCGATTCCATGCTTCGGCTTCCTGGCTTCGCGCAGCTACCGCTGACGCTGTTCACCGGAAAGCCCTATGCTGGTCAACCGGATATTCGTCTAGGTGCCAGCTTTCATACAGTCGGATCGTGCCTCAGCATGTTGTTCGGCGTCGCGGTGACGACTGCTGCGCTCTCGCTTGCAGGATTCTGGACAGTGCTCTGTGTTATCGGTGTGGCCATGACACTGCACGGGATGCGTAACGCACGCATGATGGTGTTTCACCAAGCCGCTCATAAGAACCTGTACCGCCGTGAGCGCCTGGACAAAACGATCGGGCAAGTATGTTCGGCGATCCTGCTGGTACAGAACTTCTCTCAGTACAGCAAGGAGCACACCGGCGAACACCACTCCCGCCACCACATGACCCTTCGCGATCCCACCGTCCAGGCCTTCCTGATCGGCCTGGGACTCGGTCCAGGGATGAGCCGCGCGGTCATGTGGCGGAAGGTACTGGCCAAACTCATTTCACCGGCGTTCCATCTTTCCTTCGCGATCGGCCGGATCCGGTCGTTCTGGGCCGGGTCAACGCGAGCCGAGAGATCGATCGCCATCGGTTTCTACGTGGGAGCCGCTGCTGTGGCTACAGCCACGGGAACCTGGCTGGTGCTGCTGGTGGGTTGGGCAGTCCCACTGTTTCCGCTGTTTCAGATCTCGAACACTCTGCGCCTGTGTGTGAAACACACATTTCCGGAGCCCGGCCAGGAGAATGTCACCGGTAAGATCCGGATGGCGTCGCTGACGAACGCCATCTTCATCGGCGAGGCTGTTCCCGACCGCGGGATAGCAGTTGGCCACAGAATCGTTGCCTGGCTGCGATGGATGTTCCGGATGGCTTTTGTACACGCACCGGCTCGCTATCTGGTGTTGACCGGCGACACCGTGTGTCACGATTTTCACCATCGCTACCCTCGCCACAAGCTGTGGTTCGACTTCATCAGTGAACGCCAGGCAGACCAGGAGGCTGCCCGACCGGACTGGCCTCCGTACAGCGAAGTCTGGGGTCTGACACAGGCCATCGGTCACGTCTTCGACACACTCGGTCGAGCGAATCCAGAGTTCTACGATCGCGCCAAGATCGGCAGTGTCAGTTCGCGTGCCATCTTCGCCGCGTTCGACGACTGAATTCGGCAGCCCGTGCCGCACCTTCTTTCACGTTAGGAAAACCGAGTTGGACATCAGAGTGGCTCAGGCCCACCGCGGAACTGTCATCTTAGGGGTCGCGGCGAGCGATGCCCACGCCGTCGCCAATCAATTGATCGCCCATGATCTGCGCGAGCGAGGCTACTTCGTAGTCAATCTCGGAACCTGCACTCCCATTTCCGAGTTCGCCGCTGCAGTGCAAGAGCATCCCGACGCACTTGCGATACTCATCGGAAGTCTGAATGGGCACATTCACGAGGATCTGAGGGATCTGGGCAAGGCCAAGCTGAGCGGTGCCATCGGCTGTCCAGTTGTTGTCGGAGGCAACCTCTCCGTCGGCAGCGACAAGTCCGCGGAGTCCCACGACAAACTGTTCGGACTCGGGGTCGACTTCGTGCTTGGCGATGCCACCGAGCTCCCGACGCTCTTGACTCAGCTGGCCGAATCCGCTGGCGCACTACGCCGCAGTGCGTCATGACAGCCTCGGTCGCCGCAGACCTGCCCTCGCTTGACGACACGGCAATCTACATCCGGGACCTATCGAAACCGTCGGCCTACGACACCCTCACCGCCGCACGGCGAGACGGACGGTTCGCCCTCCAGCCGCGATGCGGTGTGGGTGACCACGATCAGATGCGTGCCTTGCTTCACGATCTGGCGCAACAGGCAGACCCGGATGTTCTGTCACTGACGATCGATTCCCACACAAGACTCCAACGCTTCGACAGTGCGCTGCGGTGTCTGAACACTCATCCCGAGACACTGAACGGCTACCCGCTGGTCACGCACGGCTGGCGCCGTGGTCGCGAGCTGAACGAGTCGGTCTCGGTGCCTCTCGAGGTCCGGCATGGGTCTCCAGATGCCCGGATTCTGTTCGATGTGGCTGTCGCCAGCGGGATCACGTCTTTCGAAGGCGGGGGAATTTCCTACAATCTGCCGTATTCGAAAGCAGTCCCGCTACCTTCGTCCCTGCAGGCATGGCGCGAGGTCGATCGCGGGTGCGGACGTCTGGCAGAACGCGGCATCATCGTCGACCGCGAACTGTTCGGGACTCTCACCGCCGTTCTCGTGCCACCATCGATAAGCCTGGCGATCAGCATGATCGAAGCAATCCTGGCGGCGGGAGAAGGTGTGAAGTGCATCTCGGTGGCCTATCCGCAAGGAGGCAATCTAGAACAGGATGTCGCGGCGCTGAAAGCGATTCCTCTGCTGGCACAGCGTTACCTACCCGCGGATGTCTCGGTCTTCACCGTGCTGCACGAGTTCATGGGCGCGTTTCCGCGCAGCCGTGCAGGGGCGGAGTCCCTGATTCTGTACGGTGCGCTCGTGGCGCGGCTCGGCGGCGCGACGAAACTGATCACCAAGACCTATCAGGAAGCAGCTGGCATACCGGACGCAGAGGCGAACGCAGCAGGGATCCGGCTTGCACGATTGGCAGCCTCGCCTCTGTTCAGTTTTGTCACCTACGACACCGACTGCTGCGATCGCGAGCTCGAGTGGATTCTCACCGAGGTCGGGGAGCTATTGGAATCGGTACTGGACGCCGGTGACCTCTCCAGCGCGGTGGTGGACGCCTTCACCGAAGGTACGCTCGACATCCCGTTCAGCGCCAGCCGATACGCTCGATCAGCAGTCATCCCCCGCCGAGACCCGACCGGAGCCATCCGATACTTCGACGCCGGCGGGTTGAATCTATCTGCGCAGTCCCGGCACCGAAACCGTAGCCTGGTTGACGACTTTGAGAATGGTCGTGACAGGACGACGGGGCTGTTCGCCGCACTCGAAGCCGACATCAACTACTTCATCACCCGCCTGGACAGCGATACCGGGATCGGCGGGGCGCCCCAGTGATCGGCATCGTCAAGGGCATCTACACCGCCGAAATAGCTGGTGCAGAGATGATTTCCCACGAATCCGCGCTCCTCGTGCCCGACCACGGTATCGATGGCGACCGCTACGCCACTGGCCGCGGTCACTACTCTCACCGCCCTCATCCAGATCGTCAGGTCACCATCATCGAACAAGAGGTGCTCGACGCCATCGCGATCGAAACCGGGATCAGGTTGCTGCCTGAGGAGTCTCGGCGCAATGTCGTCACCGCGGGAGTAAGGCTGAACCAACTGCTGGGCACCGAGTTCCGGCTGGGTAACTGCCTGTTGTTCGCGGGCCGAGAGAATACGCCGTGCGCGTACCTGGAACAACTCATCGGACTACCCGTGATGCCGGCCCTGATGGGGCGATCAGGTATCAACTGCCGAATACTGACAGCTGGAGTCGCCTATGTGGGAGATACCGTCGGTGGCAAAAAATAAGCGATTGCTGATCAAATCGACGGTCGTCGATGTCTGCCGGCTCACCGATGAACACACAGCGTTGACGTTTCGCCCCGTGCACCGCGCGGACTATCCGGAGTACCGTGCTGGGGCGCACACACTGGTGCGGTTGGACGACGGCTCCATACGCGCTTACAGTCTGTGCGGGGCCCCCTCTCAGCAGACGTGGCGAATTGCTGTGCGGTCCAACGGCGTCAAGGGCTCGGCCTCGAAGCGGCTGGCACACGAGACACAGGTCGGTGACCAGTTGTTTCTGTCCTACCCGCAAGAAGCCTTCTACCTCA
Organism: Nocardia sp. NPDC058705; assembly: GCF_042749305.1. Taxonomy (NCBI): domain Bacteria; kingdom Bacillati; phylum Actinomycetota; class Actinomycetes; order Mycobacteriales; family Nocardiaceae; genus Nocardia; species Nocardia sp. NPDC058705. The sequence goes on from NZ_JBHYRN010000011.1 coordinate 162,864, forward strand.
ATCCGAACGCGGAGAAATTCCGGTTCATTGCCGGCGGGATCGGGCTCACGCCGATTGTGTCGATGCTCTACGAACTGCACGCTACCGCGACAGCTGGCCGAGTTGTCCTGCACTACTTTGTGACCTCGCACGACAACGCAATCTTTCTCGACGAACTCGCCGATTTGGGAGTCGAGGTGAGGATTCATGCCGGAGACCGGCCAGATCGCCCGACAGCACGAGAGGTTGTCGCGCAACCGGATCCCGGCGAGCACCTCTACTTCTGCGGACCCCCTAGGATGCTTCGCGATATCGAACCGGTTCTGCCTCAATGGCAGGGTCGCGCCTATCACGAGCTCTTCGGATCAAGATCTGACCGTCTCGATGTGCGCGAAACCGAGGGATTCGAACTCCAATTGGCCAAAACCGGCGGATGCGTCCGGGTCGGAGAAAACGAGTCGGCGTTGCAAGCACTTCTCAGATCGGGTGTCGACGTCGACTACCAATGTGAAGGTGGCATCTGCGGTACATGTGTCGTCGAGGTGGTGGACGGCGTGGTGGACCACCGTGACGAATGCTTGTCCGACACAGAGCGGCGGTCCGCGATGGCCCCGTGTGTCTCTCGCGGGATCGGGGTGGTGGGATTGCTGTTGTAACACCAACACCGAGGCTATCTCCTCGATGACGAGTCGCACAGGTCGCTGATCCTACTCAGACTCTCAGCGATCTCGGAGATGTCTGTCTGAGCAAGCAGAACCGACGGCGTCAATTCCGACCGCGCGTCGACGGCACGCAGACGCCTGCATAGATCGACGGCCATCAGGGAGTCAAGCCCGTGATCACGAAGCGATAGTTGGGTATCGATACGCTCGGGGGAGGTACCCAACACCTGTGCTGCATACCGCAAGAATTGCTCGGCCAGGTCGACCTGCACAGATACCTCGCGGTGAGGAGCAACCAGATCATGTCCTTGGTCGGTGTTCACACACACCAAGCGACTAAACGTGGCCACCGCCCGGGAGTCGGGTCCAAAGATGTCGACATCGACGATGACCTCGTCCTGCGAGATATGTTGTGCGCGAACATGACTCCAGAGTTCGGCAGGAAAGGGCGACTTCTGGTCGACAGCGACGAGCCCGAACCCTGACGGTTGGAAATGGACTCCTGGTGGAAGCAGCGCCAGTAGCGGCAATAGGCACGCTTCCAGGGCAACTACCGACGGTACGTCTCCGACGTGGATCTGTGTGACGACCTCGTCGGTACCGAGCCAGACTCGCTGAGGGACAGGGAAGGAGGGATCGACATCGAAACCGTGTTGTGTCGGTTTAGCCCGGAAGTCATCGCCTGCGACGAAGAAGGCACAGTTCGACAACGCCTCATCGAGCGAGACCGCCGCGGTGGGCACGTGTCGGCGGATACGCACGGTTGCCGTCATACAGGGCTGTGTGGCACCGAGGTCGGAAGTGGGAACGTGGACAGCCGCTGTCCACGTTTCATACCGTGACGGTTCGAGGCTTACCTGGACATGGGACAACGAACCGTCTTCGGCGTCGATGGTGCGGTGCAATGCGACATTTTCGAGAACGACGTCAGCTGTCGGATCCACCGCCTGCATCGCATCGATGATGGCCTCCAGGAATGTGACCGGAGGGACGGGCCGGTATCGGCCTACTCGTATCCCGGCTGCTCGGCGATCGAGTCGTGCTTCGATGACATGTCGGCGGTTCTCGGCCGGCGTGGGCGTGTACCAGCGGTCGCGGAATTGCTCGAGGTCCCAGCAGTAGGTGGGAAGCCGGACCATCGAGAGCTGCTGTGGGTAGCATTTGCTCCAGTCGACCTCGATGCCGCAGCTGTAGAGGGTTCCGAGGGCGGCCAGCGTGCTGGTCACTGCGTCGGCGTGACGGTGCAGCGTTGCCACGGCAGCGGGTTCGACGTCGGCTTCGGTTTGCAGTTCGGTCGTCGAGGCCAGCAACAGCGGGTGCGGGCTGATCTCGAGGAAGACGTCGTTCTCACCCTCGTGGAGAAGGGACCGGACTGCCGACGTGAACCGGACTGTATTGCGGACGTTGGACATCCAGTATTCGGCGTCGAGCTCTCCTGCGACGATTCTTCGCGCTGTGACTGATGAGACCATCGGTACCCGTGGAGCCTGGGGTCGGAGCTCGGTCAATGCCCGGGTCAGCTCGTCGCGAAGTACTTCTGTGCCAGGCGTATGTGATGCGACGTCCGAAGCGACTGCGCGGGCGAGAATACCGGCGGCATCGAGTCGGTCGGCAATTGTGCCGAGCGTGGCCTTGTCGCCAGCGAGAACGCTGACCGATGGCGAGTTTTCCGCGGCGACGCATACGTCTGCGCCGTGCTCTGCGACGAGTCTTTCGGCGTCAGCGAGCCCGAGTCCGACGACGAGCATGCCACCGGTACCGGTCAGCCGACTCAGTGCTTTGCTTCGTCGACAGATGACGGTGGCGGATTCTCGCAGGGTCAGTGCACCGCTGGCGAACGCGGCGGCGGCCTCGCCCATGCTGTGTCCGATGCATAGTTCGGCTTCGATGCCGAGTGATTTCCAGTAGGCGACCAGCGCGACCTGCACCGACCAGATGATCGGTTGGATCGAGGCGACATCGATGGGCAGTTCGCCGGTCTGGAGGTGGCGCAGCACCGACCATCCGAGTTCTTCACGAACAGCGTGGTCGCACTCGCGCATCGAGGCGGCGAACGAGGGCGCCGAGTGCAGTAGGTCTTGGGCCATGCCGGCCCATTGCCCTCCTTGCCCGGGGAACACGAACGTCAGGCGGCGTCGTCTGCGGGCGGCTTCACCTGTTCCCCCCGCCTGTGTCAAGGTTCCGCGGGCCAGGGATCGCAGGGTGTCGGCCATGTCCTGGTGGGTTGATCCGGTGGCCCAATACCGGAAGCGGTGGTGGTCGCGGTCCAGCGCTGCGGTTGCACAGATGTCACGCAGGGCGGTGTCAGCTCCCGCACCGAGCAGGAAGTCGGCCATCCGCTCGGCCAGTTGACGCAGCGATCGTGGTGAGCGCGCCGACACCACGAGCAGCACGGGATCTTTTGTGCGCGCGGTTGATTCGGTGGGGGAGGGGATGGGCGGTTGCGATATCACAGTGTGCACATTCGTCCCGGAGATGCCGAACGAACTGACACCGACGAGTCCACGGGCTTTCGTGCTGGTAAGAGGCCTCATCTGGCGCACGACCTCGATCGGAGCGGTGTCGAGGAGGTGATGTGGCGTCCGCACGTGCAACGACGGTGGAATCTGGCCGTGTTCGGCGATCAGAATTGCCTTGATGAAGCCCGCGATGCCCGCGGCTGCCTCGGCATGGCCGATGTTCGATTTCACCGAGCCGATCAGTAGCGGGCGCTCCTCGGGCCGCTGAGCTGTCATGGTTTCGATCAGCGCGCCGAGTTCGACGCTGTCGCCGACCGTGGTCCCGGTGCCATGGGCTTCCACGTAGTCGATGTCGGCGGGCGCTACGCCTGCGGACTCGCATGCTTGGCGCAGCATCGCTGCCTGCCCGCTGACTGCGGGCTGCAGAAGCAGACCGCTGCCTTGCCCGTCGTTGTTGAGCGCACTGCCCAGGAGTACAGCTCTGATGGGGTTGTGATCGTCGGTGGCGTCGGGAAGCCGTTTGAGGATCACCACCCCGACTCCCTCGCTGCGTACGAACCCATCGGCGTGTTCGTCGGCGAACCTGCAGCGTCCCTTGGGGGACAACATGTTTCCTTGCGAGTACGTGATGGCATCGGCGGGGCTCAAGATGAGGTTCACGCCGGCGACGACGGCCAAGTCGATTTCGCCCGACACCAGACTCTGGCGGGCCAGATGCACTGCGGCCAGCGAGGAAGAACACGCCGTGTCGATCGTCAAGCTCGGTCCGCGCAGGTCCAACGCGAACGACAGTCGTCCAGCGGTGACTGCACGTAAACGGCTACCGGCTGACTGACGCACATCCATTGGGCCGCTGTGTTGTTCGCTGTAGTCGGCGGTGGCCTGTCCGACGAACACACCGCACCGTGATCCCGCCAGAGTAGACGGCCGGATCCCGGCATTCTCGAAGGCTTCCCAGGCCACCTGCAGTAGCAGCCGCTGCTGAGGGTCCATGGCTTGGGCCTCGATAGGCGCCACGCCGAAGAAGGCCGCGTCGAAACCGAACGGATCGGTAATGAAGCCACCGGATCGTGACACCGTCTTTCCTGGAACTGTGGTCCGGGGATCGTAGACGGCCTCGACATCGAATCGAGTAGTTGGTACGTCGCCCACTGCGTCACTGCCCGAACACAGCAGCTGCCAGAGCTCCTCGATACTGTCGGCCCCCGGAAACCTGCAGCTCAAGCCAATAACTGCCAAAGGCACCGCTGACAATCTCCTCAGGTCACTGCCCATGGCCTGTACCCCTCCCGAACCGTACCGGCGGCACGCCCACGCTGCGCGCCCGCCTGAAACCACTGTACTCAAGTATAAATATACCTGCTACGAACAACAGTGTTCAGTTTAGGTATGCTGGTAAGATCGAATTTCTCGCTACCAGCGTGGATTGGCGGCGCTAGATGCATGTACCGCAGTCTATAGATTGCGCTGACAATCCCACGGACCCGACGCTAGGAGCTCCTATGGCCATCGACGCGGTACGACCCCCGCTGTCGGGGCGTCGCGAACGCAACAAGCAGGAACTGCGGGAGCGGATCTACGCCGCGGCGATCGCGTTGTTCAGCGAGAAGGGCTACGACGGGGCCACCGTGGACGACATCACCGAACGCGCCGGGGTGGCCCGCGGAACATTCTTCAACCACTATCAGCGCAAAGATGACCTCATCACCGAGTGGTCCGAAAGGCGGCGCCAGAAGCTGGTCGAGCGATTGAAGGTTCCACTGAGCCTGGCAACGGTCGATGCCCCGTCCCTGCTGTACTTGTGTATCGGAATCCTCGCCCAGGTCAACGAAGAAGAGCGCGCCCTGTCGGAAACTATGCTGACGGCATGGGTCAAGGCGGGCAAGCCGTTGACCGAGGCGCCGCACACGGCGACCGTGTTCGCCGATCTGGTCCGGGCGGGGCAGCGCGACGACGAGTTCGACCGGCACGTCGACGCGGATCGGATAGGAAATGTGTTGCGTGATGCCTATCTCGGGGCGCTGTACCGATGGTCCGGACGGGCGACACAACCCGGAGATCTCGGCCGAGACCTGCGAGATGTACTGCAAATTCTGCTACACGGCATCATGGCGCGGACTGGGGCGTCTGAGGCGAACAGTTCGCTACGAGGCAGCGAGCAGGCATCACCGGCCGGGGATTAGCTGCAAGATCCCGGCTGCGGCCCGACGGAAGGGCTCCTCGGACTGAGCGCCACGCGCCAGGACGTAGGCGCCTTGCCTGAGCGCCAAGATAGTTGTGGCCAGGGCGTCGATGTCCAAGCCGGCCGCGAGTTCACCCTGCGCTTTACCGTCGGCCAGAACCTGTCGGATCTGGTCCTGAATCCAGGTGAACATGGTCGAGATCGGCTCCAGTAGTGCGGGATCTGCGACGACTGCTGAATCTTGAACCAGTCGGCCGAGGCGGCAACCTCTCAGGACGTTCTCGTCGACGGTCAGGAACGCGGCGATCCGGTCCCGTACCGTCGAACCACTCTGCAGGCGCTGCTGGATCTGGGCCTTGAGCTCGTCCGCCATCCGGTGTTCTGCGGCGATGGCTAGATCTGTCTTGCCGCGGAAATGGTGGTACATGCTGCCTTGACCCGCACCAGCGAGCTCCTGGACCGCCCGCGGGCTGGTCCCGGTGAAACCGTTCTCCCACAACAGTGTCTGCATGCTCGCCACGAGGCGGTCGGCGGTGCTCATCTAGCCATTGTACCTATCAGTATGTACAGTCGGCAGCGCTGTACTTGTAGGTACAGCGTTCTGTCGAAAGGGGCGACAATGGAGGCGTTGACATCCTCGGGGCACAGGAAGGCCACAGTGGCCCGCTCACAGGGGAATACGACATCAGAGGGTTCGAGCCCACGAGCCGCACTGGCGGCAATCTGCCTGGGCTTTTTCATGATCTTGCTCGACGGCAGCGCGCTCAATATCGCGCTCCCGTCGATTCAGCTCGATACCGGCGGAACCATGGCCGCATTGCAGTGGCTGATCAACATCTACACGATCCCGCTGGCCGCACTGCTTCTCAGCGCTGGCCTGCTCGCCGACCGCATCGGTGCCCGGCGGCTGTTTCTGTGCGCACTCGGCGGCTTCTCTGCGGCATCGCTGGCCTGTGCGGTCAGTCCGGGGCTCGTGGCGCTGATGACCTCGCGCTTCCTTCAGGGGTTCTTCGCCGCCGGTGTACTGCCTACCACGTTGGCGATCATCGCGCGCACCTATCCAGATCCTGCGCAACGGGCCAAGGCGATTACCGTATGGGGGGCCACGGGCGGGATAGCGCTGATCGTCGGCCCGATCGGCGGCGGACTACTGACCGAAACACTGGGCTGGCGATCGATCTTCTTCATCAATGTCCCCATCGGACTCCTCGCCCTGTGGCTGGCATGGCGTCACATCGGTGAAACGGCGCGCCGGGACGGCGAATCCTTCGACTGGCTCGGGCAGATCTTGGCGATTCTCGGGCTCGCGTGCCTGGTTGCTGCACTGATCGAAGGCGGGGAGCGAGGCTGGACCGACCCACTGACAATCATTGCACTGGTGGCGGGCCCCGCGCTGTTGATCGCGTTCATCGCTACGGAATTGCACGTCAGTGCCCCCGTTCTTCCACTGGGCATGTTCGGGAACTCGGCCTTCTCCGCATCCATCGCCAACGGATTCGCATTCCAGTTCGGGGCCTACGGCCTGCAATTCATGATCGCGATCTTCCTACAGCGCCAATGGGGATACGACGCACTCGGCGCCGGCCTGTTCTTCGTCCCCTTCGCCGCGCTGTGGACTTTTGCAACCCTCGTCCTGAACAGGCGATGGTCCCAAAAGGGAGCGCGCTGGCTGTTGATTGCGGGCTCTGTCGTCGCAGCGCTGGGTTCGTTGATCTGTTTGGGCGTGAACGATCGAAACAGTTGGCCACTGCTGTTGCTCGGCACCGCTGTCGCAGGATTCGGATGCGGGCTCTTCGGACCGAGCTGCAATGGAGCGGCAATTTCCTCGGCAGACCCCGACTACGCGGGGCTCGCCTCCGGTGTATTGAACACTGCCCGCCAGATCGGCATGGCGGTCGGCATCGCCGTCTTGGGACTGTGCCTGGTCCACACGGACCCAGTGCTCGGCGCCCGGATCGGCATCGCCATAACAGCTGTCGGGTTTGTGTCCATCGCTATCTCCGCTTACCGCTATCTCCCCGGGCACCAGAACTGACGGCAGAGACCGGGCGCTGCACCGCCAGTAGCGAGGCCAGCGGTTTCGCTCCATGTTTCCCCGCTATCCAGCGTGGGCCGGGCTCGGAGGGACGCCCCACAGATGGGAACGGGTGTACCCAGCAGGCCCGGGCATGCCACCCGCTCGCGGCTGCACCATCGCGAGCGGGTGGATGAAACAAGGGTTGTCAGGTGGACTGCGGTATGAGTTCGTGTTCGAGGCGTTGAGCATCGCTTGCAGAGGTGCCCAGCACAGTCCGACGCTGTCGTCGTCGAAGTCAGGGTTGTCGGCGAGCTCTTGGGACTGCTGCACGATCAGGTCACGCTGTCACCTGATCGTGCAGCAGCCCCATGTGTTGCCCTTGTTGCATGGTGATGACCGCGAATACAACGCCGCCGTCATCCTGCTCGAAGCTGGCCGAGTCCATTGCGGCCCCGACGAAGAGTACCAGACCGTTGACCGTCTGACGCTGAGCCCCGAAGACCGCAAGTACTGAGCGGACGTGAAGCGGAAAGCGCTCGAAAACTGGCACGTCGGCCGAGTCCCACCGCCTAACTACCCGAAGGTTTGAACCATGTGCGAGGGTTCAGCAGTCCTGATCGCTCTTGTATTTGGATCTGCCCGCGTCAACCTCGGCGGGCAGAATCCAAGTCGCGACGGCCCTCTGGCGACGGCTCGGGTTAGGTACCGCGGCAAGCGCTGTGACAACGACTGCCTCTCGATCTGTTGACCCAACCGGGAATCGCATTTCGACCTCTATCATTTCAAGTTTTCTCAGGGCTGCGCCGATCTCAGGCTCCAATTCAGTGCTGTACTGGTGAAACTCCACCCGGTCCGGGCCTCGGACCACCAACCCGACAGGGCGGTCAGTCACGCCGTATGGGTCCACCGCATTGTCCGGCGGGATAGGGCGAGGTTCATCCAGTCTGGTCCACACGCTTGCATGCTGACGGGCCGAATGGAAACTGACCTCTTCGAAGTGGTACACCTCTTTGCCGTTGGCCCGAAGCGCAACCATCCACTTATGCTTCGGCAGGACCACCTGTTTTCCCGGCTCCGCGTCGATGAACAGACCGCCTCGAAGCATGATCGAATACTCGCTCGGCGCTTCGTAGTCGACCTTCGGTATCGGTATCCCCCGAGTTGTCGGGCTCAGTGTCAGAAACACCGACGGTTCGACAAGTTCCAACGTCGGCACGCGCGTCGCTTCACTTAGTAGCGACAACAGTTCGGCTCGTGTAGCGGTGCGGGTTCCTGTGCCCGCGCGCCACGGAACTGCCGCCTTGGCCCAACCGCCTTCTGAATTCTTCACAAGGTATGGGGCACGGTCGGTTTCGAAGCGGACGCACACCACCTTGCCGTAGCCGGTGTGCACGGTCAGGGTGGAGATGTCAGGGGTCACATCATGTGCGAACTGGCTTTGCACCTGCGGCCACCAGTCCGCCAGTTCGACGTCATCGAACGAGACGACCTCGTGTCGGCCTTCGTGTAGCCCGACGATCCAGGTAAGCGTCTGCCCGTGAGCGGCGTTCGCCATGCCCGCGAGCTGCTTCGCCTTGTCCGGAGTCGGCCACTGGCTTTTCGCCTCGACCAGATCGTCCTCGATCTTCCCGCGGTCGGCGACCACATGGTTTACGTGATCGTTGACCATGGCTTCGATCTGCGCCTTGTTCACGGCAGGCAACGCTACCGATTGGCGTGTGGTCGCTGCGACTGATTTTGGAACTACGGTCGGATTGTCAATGCCCGCAGGTACCCTGGTTCCATCGATCAGCGCATCACCACCCTCTGACGCTACGGGACACCCGCTTCCGCGAGCTGGTCGATAATCCCGCCAACGGCAGCATGCATGTCCCACAGCAGTTTGATCAGAGGCCGATAATCGTCCGTATTCGGAAGGTCGATCGCAGGTTCAGCGACAAGGAAGTTGACATATTCCAGTCTCGCATCGAGCCCGATCGGCTTGACACGAAACCGGGTCAACACATCGCCTCTCGCGAGGGCATCCCCACGCTGCGGCACCTCAGACGTGATCTCGTAGTCGTCTGACGGCCTGATCATCACCTGGGCAGTGAAATTGTTGGTGACGAGCAGTTGCCGATGCTTGTCCATGTTCACGAGATTGCTTAATGCTCCGATCGGGTGATGGTGCGGCGTGTGCGGTTCCGCGACATAGGGCTGATGCTGTCTGACCAGTACCGTCACCTCGGGCGACAAGATGGTGCCGATCTTGACCGGCTTGCCGTTCTTGTCGACGTCGGAAGTGAGGGTGGGGAACTGCCTCGCATGCGGGAACACCGAATGATCGAGCGCCGCCCGCAGGCACGTCAATGCGTCGCCGGCTACCAACGACCATCCGTCCGGCACCTCGGGCGGTTCCGTCTGGACAATCATCTCGCAATCCAGTTCCCCTGGATGGGTCCGACTCGGTTGCGAGAGCGCTTGCACCCCTATCCGATTGGCCTCGGTGAACGCGCGGATCTGCTGCTCAAGGTCCGAGATGTGGTGATCGGCGCGCGCCAACTTGTGGCGAGCGCTCGCAATTCCCGTGATCGACATACCCCGATGGTACGAATTGCCCCCGGTTCTAGTGGGCCGTATTTGAAGTTCTTCGGCGGTCAGCCATGGCCAAAATCTGCTCAGCGGTCTTGGTCCAGACGAAGGGCTTCGCTCTCGGGTTCC